>JALEJQ010000100.1 GCA_022769565.1 Oscillospiraceae bacterium | reverse complement strand
TACATTGCCGCAGGCAATTCCTTAATTATTCATTATTCATTTTTCACTATTCACTATTCATTTAGCGAAGCGCTATGCAAAGGGACAACCTTCAGGGGGACAGGGGGAGGCGCTCTGGTACAAAAGGGACGCTGGGCCGCCTCCCCCTATCCCCCTTGCGGTTTTCCCTCTGCACTCTCTTTCCCCAAACCTCCAACCCTCTCCAGGCCACCGCTATGCGGTTTTTGGAGAGTTGGTTGTATGCTGTAACGGTTGTGGGTTTCTGTGTGGGGGAACGGGCAAGCCATTACTTACATAATATTCAATTGCTTTCGATTTCAAGGAAACGGGCGCACACTGTGCGCCCCTACAGATAATTTGCGAAAATATTGATTTTATGCAAAAATCGGTGCGTAAGAGCCGTAACCTGCATAAAATATGCTTTAACATAACAAAAAGGGACTGCCCTAAAAAGCAGTCCCTCAAAAAATCTTATACCGTTAAAACTTAAGCCTTGCCAACAGAACCGAAGAGTTCCATCTTTTCCTTAACGGTAGCCTTGATAGCTTCAGCGCCGGGAGCCAGGAGCTTTCTGGGGTCGAAGCCCTTGCCCTGCTGATCCTTGCCCTCTTCGATATACTTTCTTGTAGCTTCCTGGAATGCAAGCTGGCATTCTGTGTTAACGTTGATCTTTGCAACGCCGAGAGAAATTGCCTTCTTGATCATATCGGCAGGAATACCTGTGCCGCCGTGGAGAACGAGAGGCATATCGCCAACCTTTTCCTTGACAGCTGCAAGTGTTTCAAAGGAAAGACCTGCCCAGTTTGCGGGATATTTGCCGTGGATGTTGCCGATGCCTGCAGCGAGCATTGTTACGCCAAGATCTGCGATCTGCTTGCACTCGTTGGGGTCTGCACATTCGCCCAGACCTACAACGCCGTCTTCTTCGCCGCCGATAGAACCAACTTCAGCTTCAAGAGAAAGACCGAGAACGTCGCAAGCGTTTACAAGAGCAGTTGTCTTTGCAATGTTTTCTTCGATGGGATAGTGTGAACCGTCGAACATGATAGAGGAGAAGCCTGCGTTGATACAAGCCTTTGCGCCTTCGAAAGAACCGTGGTCAAGGTGAAGTGCAACGGGAACTGTGATGTTAAGTTCTTCCATCATACCCTCAACCATACCTACAACGGTCTTGTAGCCGCACATATACTTGCCTGCGCCTTCGGAAACACCGAGGATAACGGGGGACTTGAGCTCCTGAGCGGTAAGAAGAATAGACTTTGTCCATTCAAGGTTGTTGATGTTGAACTGACCTACTGCATACTTGCCGTCACGGGCCTTGTTCAGCATTTCTTTTGCGGAAACGAGTCTTGACATAATATAAACATCCTTTCACGGGAGATACTCCCATATTTGATTAACATATTTATTATACCGCATACCGCAGAAAAAAGCAAGTATTTTTGTAAAAAAGGGTCATATTACGAAAGCAAAGCGGCAGGACGCACCCCAATGCGTTCTGCCGCCGTTTTACCCTTGGATTTTATTCCACAACGCCGCCTTCGACCACAAGGTTTTCCTTGTCAACGGTATCGCCGTATACCTGTGCAAGTGTTGCGTCATAGTCTGCGTGGAAGAACTGCTCTCCTGCAAGACCCTTTATTTCATCATTGAGCCAGTTCAGCAGGCTCTCGTTGCCTTTTGTTACCGCAGGAGCAATTGTGTCAAGGCTGCCGAGAGATTCGATGCCCACAGTAAAGCCGGGATTCTGCATTGCCCAGGCAAGAACTTCCGTATTATCCGTAGAGAATGCGTCGCCTCTGCCGTCCTGGAGTGCGGAATATGCTTCGTTGTACTCGTCAAACTTTACAAGCTCCGTATCGGGGTAATTTTCGGTGAAGAACTGCTCTGCGGTGGTACCCTTTACAACAATGAGCTTCTTTCCCGAAAGGTCATCTGCGGAAGTGATAACTGCGCTGTCGGGAGAAACAACGCCCAATGCCACCTTCATATAAGGAAGCGCAAAATCAACCTTTTCCGCTCTTTCAGCCGTTACCGTGAAGTTTGCAAGGATAATATCCACCTTGCCTGTTGTAAGATACTCAACTCTGTTTGCCGCTTCAACGGAAACAAGGTTCAGTTCAACGCCAAGGTCTGCCGCAATTCTCTTTGCAAAGTAAACGTCATAGCCCTGATATTCGCCGTTGTTGTCAACGTAGCCGAAAGGATTTTTATCGGAGAAAACGCCGATGTCGATCTTGCCCGACTCCTTTATCTCATCGACCGTGCGGTAAAGGTTGTCGCTGCCTGCGTCTGCGCTGCCCTTATTGTCCGAACCGGAGCAAGCAGCAAGGGAAAGAGCGACCGCTGCCGCCGAAATTGCCGCAATTATCTTTTTGATGCTTAAAAGTTTCATAATAAAGTCCTCCTATTGAGCATACCTGCATTATCGCCGCAGATATTATTCCGAATAATACTAATTCTTAAGCGTTCTATAGACAAAGTCGAGAGATAGAATGCGTCCAATCAAGGAAAGCGACCGCAGCAAGGCTTGGTGCCTTGCAAGGGAGTTTGACGCAGAGTGGGCGCATTATAGCCGAGAATTTGTCTATAGGTTGGTTAAGAATCAGTATAGGTAAATGTTTTTAAGAAGCGCTGCGCACGCTCCGTTTTCGGGCAGCGGAAAAATTCGTGAGGCTCGCCCTCTTCAACGATACTTCCGCCGTCAAGAAAGATTATTCTGTCCGCCGCAGCTTCGGCAAACGCCATTTCGTGGGTCACTATCATCATAGTCGTGCCGCTTTTTGCAAGGTCAAGCACAACGTTCAGCACCTCGTGCACCATTTCCGGGTCAAGCGCCGCCGTTATTTCGTCAAGAAGAATGATGTCCGGGTGGATAATAAGGCTGCGCACTATTGCAACACGCTGCTTCTGACCGCCGGAAAGCTCCGAGGGGTAAGTGTCAGCCTTTTCCTTAAGCCCTACTCTTTCAAGCAGGGTCAGCGCTTCGGCTCTTGCCTCGTCTTTGCTTCGTTTCTGCACCTTCAAGGGCGCAAGCAGGATATTATCCATGACCGTCATATGTGGGAACAGGTCGTAATTCTGGAACACCATCCCTATTTTCTGACGTATCCTTGTAAGGCTGCTTTTGCCGTATTCCACAGGCTCGCCGTGAAGGCTCACCGTTCCGCCCTGTATGGGTTCAAGACCGTTAAGGCAGCGCAGCAGCGTACTTTTTCCGCAGCCCGAGGGACCTATCAGCACCACTACCTCGCCCTTGTTTACGCTGAGGGACAGATCGCCGAGGATAACGTTATCCCCGAATTGTTTATGTAAATGACTTACTTCAATAACATTTTCAGACATAGCTCTTACTCCTTAATTCTGCTTATATTTCTTCGCCAGCTTTCTTGAAAACAGTGAAAGCGGAAAACATATGATAAAATACATAAAGAATATCGCTCCGTACACCCACAGCGCAGCATCGGGAGCGTCATAGCGGTTGGCGTCGATTATCTGCTTGCCGACCTTCAGCACCTCCGTAACGCCGATAAGCGAAACAAAAGCCGTTGTTTTTATCATTCTTGTTGAAAGATTTATAAGGTTAGGAATAAGTATCCTTACTGCCTGAGGAAGAATAACATAGCGGTAAACTCCGAATCTGTCAAGACCAAGCGCCTGAGCGGATTCGTACTGGTGCTTCGGAACGGAATCGAAAGCGCCTCTTACAAGGTCGCCCGTTTCCGCCGTTCCCCATACAGTGAACACTATGACCGCCGAGACCTCGCCGCTGAGGTTAAGTCCCGTTGCCTTTACTATGCCGAAAAATACGATGAACAGAAGCACAAGCTGGGGCATTATCCTTACAAATTCAAGATAGGATCTGCAGACCGCCCGTACAGCCTTGTTCTTCATTCTCATTGCCGCTCCGAGAAAAATTCCCAGAACAAGCGAAAGAGCAATTGATATAAGGGAGATGCGGATAGTTACCCAAAGACCTCCCAGAAGCCTTAAAAAGTTGTTTCCCTGAAAAAGAACTTCATACCCCTGCACGGCGCATCCTCCTTTCTGCAAAGGAGAATATGAGCGACACAGGCAGAATTATTATCAGATATGCAATAACAAGCATTGTGAGGGCTTCCTCGGTGTTGTAATACATTCCGATAAGATCCTTTGCCACATACATCAGGTCTGCAAGAGAAACTGCGCTGAACACGCTTGTTTCTTTAAGCAGGAAGATAACGTTTGCGCCCACCGCCGGCAGCGATACTGCCGCAGCCTGAGGGAAAACCACATAGCGCATTACCTGCCGTCCGTTCAGCCCCAGACTTTCGGCGGATTCTATCTGACCCTTTTTTACCGATTCAAGACCGCTTAAAAAGGATTCGGACATATAGCTTCCGCCTAAAAATGCCAGACCGATTATTCCGCACGCCTCCGATGACAGCACTATCCCAGCCTTCGGCAGACCGAAGTAAAGGAAAAACAGCTGAACGATAAGCGGAGTGTTTCTTGAAAGCTCCGTGTAGGCTGCCGCTATCTGCCGAAGCACAGGTACCCTGTAATATTTGGCAAATGCACACAGCAAGCCTACAACGGCTGCAAGAACGATCCCCACGGCGCCGATAGTCAGCGTCAGGACCGCCGCTTTAACGTAAAGCGGAGAGTATCGCGTGATGAATGACCAGTCCATATATTCCTCCGAAATCAGAAGAGTGCTACAACTGCTCCGTTATACTTTTCCTCAATGAATTTTCTTACATCGTCGGTTTTTAATGCATTTATAAGAGCCTGTATCTTAGCACTGTTCTCATCGCCGTTTCTTACGGCAATAATATTTGCATAGGTCTGGGCTGCGTCGCCGGAAGCGTCCTCCACAGCAATTGCGCTGTTGATGTCAAGACCTGCAGCAAGAGCGTAGTTTCCGTTGATTACCGCAAGAGAGCCTGAATCGCTGTTTGCGAACTGGGCAGCGACCGTATCAGCCTGAACCGCAGTAATATTATAACCGTGATCGTCGGTAATGTCAAGTGTAGTTACGCCGTCAGCTGCATTTGAACCCTCGGGGAGATCAATAAGACCTTCCTGCCAGAGAAGGAGCAGGGCTCTTGTTTCGTTGCTGTCGTCGGCAGGGATAACGATATTTGCACCCTCGGGAACTTCGGAAACGCTTGCAACGCCGTTGCCGTAAAGTCCGAAAGGCTCATAGTGGATAAGCGCAGCGGAAACGATGTCCGTGCCGTTTGCAGCGTTGAAGCTGTCAAGATAGGGTCTGTGCTGGAAGTAGTTTGCGTCAAGCTCACCGTCTGCAACAGCCTTGTTGGGGAGAACGTAATCATCGTAAATGGTTATCTGCAGGTCGTAGCCCTGTTCCGCAAGAGTATCCTTAACAAATTCAAGGACCTCGCCGTGAGGTGTGGAGGTTGCGCCCACCTTTATTACCTTGTCTTCTTCGGAAGCCTCGGCAGCGGTCTCGGCTTCTGTTTCAGCTTTTGTATCAGCTTCGGCAGCAGCGCTTGTATCTGCAGCTGTTGTTGTTTCTGCTGCGGAGGTGTCCTCAGTCTTTGTTTCTGCGGAATTGCAGCCTGCAAGGGAAAGTGAAGCAAGTGAAAGTGCGAGAATAGCATTTGTTATCTTTTTCATTTTAAATTACTCCTTATATATTATGTTTTTATCGGGTCAATGTTCGTATCAAAAGGTTGTACATCGCATTCGCCCCGACCGGAAATTCTCTCTCAGAAGATTTACGAACAAAACATTCATAAACTCTTTCCTCCCTGTTACTTGTTTATACGTTTATCCGTCTTCCTTGCAATAAACATTCCAAGCTCCTGGATAAGCTGAACGATTATTACCGTCAGAAGAACGCATATCCATATCACATCGTTATTGAAGCGCTGGTAACCGTAGGTAATGGCTATCATTCCAAGTCCGCCGCCGCCGATAGTTGCCGCCATTGCCGAGTAACCGAGTATAGTCACAAGGGAAATGACCGCACCCACAATAAGCGAGGGCTTCGCTTCGGGAATAAGCACCTTGTAAATTATCTTAAACGAGGGCGTACCCATTGCCTGCGCCGCCTCGATAACGCCTCTGTCCACCTCTTTTATTGAGGATTCCGCCATTCTTGCAACGTAAGGCACGGCAGCTATCACAAGGGTAACTATCATTGCCTTGTTTCCAAGGCTCGTTCCCACGATGAACTTCGCCGCAGGCAGCATTGCCACCATAAGAATGACAAAGGGTATGCTTCGGAACACGTTTACAATTACTCCCAGTATCTTGTTGACCCAAGCCACGGGACAAATGCCGTCCTTATCCGTTATGCTCAGGATAATACCCAGGGGCAGACCGAAAAGATAGGCAAAAGCTGCAGAAATAAAGGTCATATACACCGTTTCCCATATTCCAAGCTGAAGAATACCCTTGTTCCAGAGCTGAACCAGTATATCGGACATTTTTACCTCTCCTTTCACTCGATCTCCGAAAATTCCATGCCGTTTTTCTCAAGATAAGCCTTTACCCTGTCTGCGCTTTCATCGGGAACTCTTATTATCATCTGTCCGTAAGCCTTTCCGTCAAGCTCCTTTGTGTCGGCGTAGGTAATGTTTACCGCCGTTCCGCATTCAAATATAAGATTTGCGATAACAGGCTTGCCGGAGCTTTCTCCGTTGAAAACTATCCTTATGCCCTTTCCCTCCGAAACCTCGTCAACGGTCTTGCGCTCGGGAAGAACCAGTTTTTTCGCAATATCAGACTTGGGATTTGAAAAGATCTCTCTTACATCGCCCATTTCGGCGACTGTGCTGTTGTCAAGCACCGCTACCCTGTCGCAAATGCTGTCAATTACCTTCATTTCGTGGGTTATAACAACAATTGTAACGCCCATTGTCTTGTTTATTTTCTTCATAAGTTCAAGAATGGAGCGTGTGGTGTCGGGGTCAAGAGCGCTTGTGGCTTCGTCGCAGAGAAGATATTTTGTTTCTGCGGCAAGGGCTCTTGCAATGGCGGCTCTCTGCTTCTGACCGCCGGAAAGCTGCGAGGGATAAGCCTTAGCCTTGTCGGAAAGACCCACAAGCTCCAGCAGCTCCTCCGCACGTTTTACTGCGTCCTTTTTGTGAACGCCTGCAATTTCAAGGGGATAGCAGATATTTTTTATAACGTTTCTCTGAGAAAGCAGGTTAAAGCTCTGGAATATCATTCCGATATTCTGCCTTGTTTTAAGAAGCTCCTTTTTGGAAAGAGTGCCGAGATTTTTGCCGTCTATAAGCACCTCTCCGGAGGTCGGCTTTTCAAGGTAGTTGATACATCGCACAAGGGTGCTTTTGCCTGCGCCGGAAAGTCCGATTATACCGAATATCTCTCCGTCATTTATGGTCAGGTTTATATCTTTCAGCGCCACAACGTCCTTTCCCGATGAGGAATAGACCTTGGAAAGATTTTTTATTTCTATCATTATAATCACTTCCCGAATAAAGATTCCCGTTTTGTTTTCTCCTGCTTTTGTTATGGACTAAGTATATCCTATTAATCATACTTTGTCAATAGGTTTAATATGTAAAATTAAGTACACTCTCCTCCCTTAATTTTGTAATGTCCTACAAAATTGATATACTTTGTTATGTATTTATGCCGATTTTGTAATTGTTTATTTAAATTTTACATCAATTTTATGCCGGAGCATAAAAAATCCCCGAGAAAACAACGTCTTCTCAGGGATTTTTTGGAATGTGGAAAGTTGAAAGTTGAAAGTGGAATTATGGTATCGCCTGCGGCGATTTATTTTTAAATTCGTGAGCGCAGTGAACACCTTAATTATTCACTATTCATTATTCATTCTTCACTATTCATTAAAGCGAAGCGCCAATAATTTCACTTTCAACTTTCCAAATTCCACATTGAAATAAACTCCACTCCTCACTCCTCACTCTTCAAACTTCATTATTTTATATAGGGGACGGGTTTCTGTCCCGTTTGCTACAAATTCGGTTAAATCGGGACGGAAGCCGTTTCCTACAAAATTCCGAATTACGCATTCCGAATTCCGAATTTAACAATTATTTATCGTTGCCGAAGAAAAATGAAGTATCACTGTAATTTTCCTTGCCTATCTCGTCACGCATTTTTTCAAGGAATTCGTCCTCAACACGAAGCTCCTTATCCTTTCTGCGGTTAAAAGCAGCCAGAACTGCGCCGAGAAGCAGGAATCCGCTGATTATCAGCAGGTCGGGGAAGGCAATGCCCAGCTTCTCCCTGCCAAGCCACATTACAGCCAGCGCCGCAAGCATAACTATATCAAGCACCTTCAGCAAGGTGTACCTGTTTCTTTTGGGAACATATCTGCTCTGCCGAAGCTTCATTTTTCAGCCGACCCTCTTTGCTCATTCTTCGTGAGGAGTCTGATTCTTGCCGAACCTGCCGCCCTTTTTGCCGTTATTGTTTACTGCAAAGGACATTGTGAACAGCTTGTCGGTGGTGAACATTCTTACCGCAAGGAACATACATACGCAGAAGAACACTATCTGATAAACCAGACCGCCCCAATACATAAGCATATCACCGTTCATAAGATTTGTCAAGGCGGTATAGGAGTGTGTAAACGGGATAAGGAACATTATTGCCTTGAACACGGTAGACATTTCGCTCATATCAAGGAACATTGTAATGAAGAAAGGTATCATAACGGCAATCATAATAGGCATTGTAAGGGTCTGAACGGACTTAACGTCGGTAGCCATTGCGCCGAGGATAAGGGAAACCGCAAGTCCGATAGCCACCGTAAGGAACAGCTGAAGTCCGAAAAGCAGGTAGCTTACGGGTGAAAGCGCAAGTCCCAGCTCTGCCATTGCCTGCGCAGAGGAAAGAGCCTCTCCTGCGGAAGCTGCGGCGTCCATAGAGCCTGTTATCTGCTCTGCAGCGCTTCCCATCATTCCCGTCATGTAGAAGAAAAAGCCTACCATCATGAAAAGGGCGTTGAGCAAAGCAGAAATAACAGCCGCCGTCATCTTGGACATAAGCACCGTAAGTCTTGAAACAGGGGTAGAAAGGAGAGTTTCAAGGGTCTTATCTATCTTTTCGGTGGAAATAGCCGTCATTATCATCTGAGCAGCCATAAGGAGAAGGAAAAAGATAACAAAGGGTGCTATCATAGACTGCATCATCATCATTGCCTGAAGAGCGGTAGAAGATATCCTTGCCGTCTTTCCGTTGGCAACGGTGTATTCGATAAGATTTACGGGAGTCTTGACCCTTTCTATCTCGCTGTCGTCAAGACCGTAGGTGCGGAGCAGTATCTCATCGGTGGAAACGTCCTGAATGCTGCTTATAACGTCACCTGCAGAAAGGGAGGACATAGATGACGAGAAACCGCCGGTGGAAACCGTGCTTACAAAGAGAATATCGGCAGGCTCCTTGTTTACAAGAATACTGTCGCCGTAGTCCTCGGGAATGATGACCGAGTTCTTTATGTCAAGTCTTTCAAGCTCTGCGGCGTAATCCTCACCCTGAATATCAACGTAATCAATTGTAACGGAACCGTCCTTCGTTACCTTGTCAAGCACCGACTTTGTAAAATCGGAATCATCACGGTTGCACACGGTTATAGTGGAGGTATCCATACTTTCCTCCATAGCGGTGCCCATTATCTGTCCCATAAAGACAAACAGCACCAGAACAAACACCATACTTACGATAGCCTGAGGCGTTATAAGCTCTCCAAGCTCTTTTTTAAGCAAATTACCGAACTTCATTTTCAAGCACCACCCTTTCAAAAACTTCCTCAAGGTTAGCAGCACTGTAGCGTTCCTTAAGCTCGTCTATGCCGCCCGTTACCATAAGCTTTCCCTTTGTCATAATGCCAACTCTGTCGGAAAGGTACTCTATTTCAAGCATATTGTGTGAAGAAAGCAGGAAGGACATATTATGTTCCTTTGCAAGATTCTTTATCATTTTGCGTATCTCAAGAGCGTTGATAACGTCAAGTCCCGAGGTAGCCTCGTCCATAATGGCAAGCTTAGGCGCTGTCATGACCGCTCTGGAAAGGAGCAGCTTTCTTATCATACCTCTTGAATAGCCGCCTATCTTGTCGTCAAGACGGTCTCCGAGACCGCATATAGCCTCGGCACGGCGGACGTACATCTCAACCGTTTCCTTATCGGAAGCAAAAAGACCTGCCATAAAGTAAAGGTACTTTCTTCCTGTCATAGTCTTGTACGCACCTGCTTCATCGGGAAGATAGGTTATACTCTCACGCACCTTTGCAGCTTCTTTAACAACGCTGTGTCCGGCAACGAGAGCATCACCGGAGGTAGGCTGTATAAGCGTTGAGATCATACGGATAGTAGTTGTTTTTCCGGCACCGTTAGGACCGATAAGGGCAAATATCTCGCCCTCGCCAACGCTGAACGATACCCCGTCAGCCGCAAAAACATCCTTCTTGGGGTACTTTTTGGAAAGCCCCTGAACCTCAAGAACATTTGCCATACTTTAAATCTCCTTTAACCAAGAACTTCATCCGCCGTTGCAGCAGCGGACTTCCGTTCTTGTATTTATGTATTAAATGATTAGTACAATCATACTATACTACATTATTTTAGCTTTGTCAAGTATTCCCTTAAAAATTTTTGAATTTTTTTAAAAAATGCTCCGAAACAATAAATTATACGCCAAAAAGCCCGAAACTGCGCCGTTTTATAAGAAAAAGCAAAAAATAAAATTTTTTTTGAAAAAAGGCTTGACAAGCGCAGATACATATGATATAATAAATATCGTCGTCAGGGAGGACTTAAAGAAATCCCGATGAAAAACAGAATATTTGGTTATGCGGTAGTGCTGGAATAGGCAGACAGGCACGTTTGAGGTGCGTGTGTCTTTGACGTATGGGTTCAAGTCCCATTTACCGCACCAAATCAAAAGGTTCGTAAAAGTAATTTTACGAACCTTGTTTTTGTTTGACAACAGTTTTTTCCGTAATTCTCCTTGAAATCCCCTCGGATCTATTGTATAATAGACCCAGTGAAACGAGGTGACGGCTGTGAAATACGATCTTCCCGAAAAAGCCGAAGCGGAGATTATCGGATATGCAAAGGAAAACGGGTTATCAAAAGTTATCCTTTTCGGCTCCCGTGCAAAACGCTGCAATACCCCGAGAAGCGACGTTGACCTTGCAGTTTCCGGCGGAGATATTGATAGTTTTGCATTTCTTCTCGAAAATAAGGCAGATACCCTGCTTATGTTTGACATAATCGACCTTGACAAGCCTGTTTCCGCCGCACTTGCAGAGGAAATAAGCAAATACGGAGTTGTTATTTATGAAAAAATATGATAATTTTTCCTCCTGTTTTGAAACGCTGAAAAAAGCAGACAGAGCGTTGGCATACAGCGATGATATTTACCGCACGGGCGTTATCGGACAGTTTGATCTTACCTTTGAGCTTGCATGGAAAGTCCTACAAGCAGTGTTAAGGCTCCATTCCGTTGCCGAAGCCGACACAGGTTCACCAAGAGAGATAATCAAGCTTGGGTTCAAGGTAGGATTTATAGCCGAAGAACGTGTATGGCTCGATATACAAAAGGACCGCAACAGTTCGGTGCACATTTACAATGAAGAAGAAGCAGACCAAATCGTCGGCAGGATATTTGACCGCTATATCCCTGCGTTTGAAGCATTTTCCAAGACTATCAGGGAAAAGCTTGACGAAGCAGAAGAATAAACACAGGCGCAGTTCGTGCTTAATGCAAACTGCGCCTGTTTTATTATTTTAAATCATTCCGAAGCCTCGGTCTCGCCTGTTTCTTCCGTTTTCTCGTCAAAATCGGCAACGACATAGCCTTCGGGAAGGTCAAAAACGCTGTCGTCTATATCTCCCGTTTCGATTTCAACGGTAAACACCGTATCGGAATCGTAAAGCATCACCGGCATGGAATTTTCATCAAAAATATAGGCAAAGCCATCAAAGACCTCGCAGATATAATCCTCTCCGCCGCAGGATATATTCACCTTTTTAGCTTCGGCGCCTTCTTCGGGAAAGAGTATGGCGGAATCAAGCACCATCTTACTGCCGTACAGCTCAGCCTCTTCGTCCGAGATAGTTTTTTTATAGCCTATCAGGTCTGCGGGAGAGTATGAATGTATAACGTTCCCGTCTATGAACAGCATACTTGCCGCAGAGGGCATACACACCGCCAGCTTTATCCTGCCCGTTTCTGCCGCAGCTTCAATAGCGGTGTTATCGCTTTTCATTTTTATATAGAATCCCTCCGAGCCTGCGCAGAAGTCGTAAAAGGCTTTGGAAAGGCTCTCGCTGTATGGCACAGAGCCGTCACCTTCCGCTTCAATCAGGTCTTCAAGAGTACCTGCCGCCGCTTCAAGGTCCTCCCTGAGTTCAACGTCCAAGGCATTGTAAAATTCCTCCATTTTGCCCGAAAGGACCGGAGCGGTCTCCGTTACCGACGTTGTTTCGGCAGACGTTTCCGAAGCAGTAGCTTCCGTCTTTTCCTGCACGGTTTCCGACGAAGCCGCAGCGGACGCTTCGGAAGTGGTCTCCGCCGTTTCCCCGTCCGTTTTTGAGCAGGCGGAAAGCATGAAAACTGCAGCCGTAACCGCAGCTATTATGTATTTGCTTATCTTTTTCATCCTAAAACCTCCTTGAACTTTGATACCATTGTATAAGTATATACTCTTTTTCCCCAAAAGTCCATACCGGAGAAATATTTTTTTCAGATCCATTTTTTATAGCTTTGCGCTATTTGCAAAAAATTTACCCTCCGCTATTGAATAAATCTTGCATTTGTGATATAATGTTATATGCGCACATTTCGGCAATCCCCAAGAAAATCATCGCAAAGCAGTATTTGCTTCGCATTGTTGATCTTTCCTAATACAAATTATTCAGAGGAGATGTAGATATGATTGGCGACCTTCACTGTCACACCACCCTTTCCGACGGCTCCCTGGGAATCGAGGATATTATCGTTCAGGCGAAAAGAACGGGTATTGACTTTATTTCAATCACCGACCACGACACCATGTCTTCCATAAACCGGGCAAAGATACTCGGCGAAAGATACGGCGTTCAGACTATCCCCGGAGTCGAACTTTCGGCGTGGGACAAAAAAAGAGGCAGAAAGGTACATATTCTCTGCTACGCTCCCCAGAAGCCCGACCGTCTTGAGGGACTTTGCATAAAATCCTGCGAGATACGCCGCCAGTGCGCAGGAGAAATGATACAGAAGGTAACCGAGCTTTACCCCATTACCGCCGAAAGCGTTATGAAACACGCCACAGGCTCAAAGAGCGTTTTCAAGCAGCATATCATGCATGCTTTGGTGGACTACGGCTACACCACTCATTTCTACGGCAGGCTCAATTACAAGCTGTTCAACCACGAATCGGGCAGCTGTATCGTTGAAAGAGAATACCCCGACGTTAATTTTGTCCTTGACCTTATCCACTCCTCAAGGGGCGTTGCGGTCATGGCTCACCCAGTTTACTACAACTCCATCGACCTGCTGAAGGAACTTGCTGAAAACGGCAAGATAGACGGCGTTGAGGCTTACCACTATTCTGCGGACGAGGAACAGCGCAAGATCATTCTGGACATTGCAAAGCAATATGACCTTATCATAACGGGCGGCTCGGATTTCCACGGACTTTACAACGAAAAGCCTACATACCTCGGCAGCAACACTACCGACAAGGAAAACATTGACCGCATCCTTCGGCTTGCAAATAAAAAGGATAAATAAAAAATTATATTTGTTTACTTGCCGAATTACCGTAATTCCACTTTCAACTTTTTACTTTTTACTTTTCACTTTCAACCTTTTACATTAATCGAAAGGAAGGATAAATAATGACTTACAATTTCACGCCTAAGGGCGTTTGTTCAAGAAATATCACGGTTGAGCTTTCAGATGACGGCGTTATCGAGAACGTCAGCTTTTTAGGGGGCTGCAACGGAAATTTACAGGGTATTTCGTCACTTGTAAAGGGAATGAAAGCCGATGAAGCTATAAGCCGTCTTAAAGGCATAAACTGCAGCGGCAGAGGAACTTCCTGCCCCGATCAGCTTTCAAAGGCGCTTGAAGCTGCCCTTTCGGCACACTGATCATGGCGGACATACAGACTAAGGGGACCATAATGGATTTTCTGCGGTGGTCCCTTTTTATTATATCTGTACTGGGTTTTGGAGTGTTCCTTGCACCTGTGTTTACGGGAATTTTCAACATCGGCAACGCAGTGGGAATGGCTTTCTTTGCAGCCTGCGCCGTGCTTTTGCTGAAATGGCAGGCTTTTACGGCATTTCTCCGTGAACATACCGCAGCAAGGGTAATTTTCTCGGTTTTAGCGGCGTTTGCGGCGGTGCTTTTCATACTTGCTCTTATAATTTCCGTTTTTATGATAAAGGCGGCTAACAACAAGCCCGAGAGCCCTTCCGTACTTGTTGTTCTGGGGTGCAGGGTAAAGGGAGAAACGCCCAGCCTTATGCTTGAAAAGCGTATCAATGCGGCTTACGGGTACCTTGCGGAAAATCCCGGCGCTGCTGCCGTACTTTCGGGCGGACAGGGCAGCGATGAGCTTATAAGCGAAGCGGAGTGTATGTACCGTGAGCTTGTAAAAAAGGGAATTTCCCCCGAAAGGCTTATTCTTGAAGATAAATCGGTGAACACACGGGAAAATATACGCAACTCCTTCCGTATCATTGAAGAAAAGGGAATTGCCGGCGAGATCGCCGTTGTCACAAACGAGTTCCACCAGTACCGTGCAAAACTTATTGCCCGTAAAGAGGGCAAGGAGGTCACCGCCGTTACTGCGGACACTATGATCTTTCTTCTCCCGACCTACTGGGTAAGAGACTGCCTCGGCTGCGCATATGAGATCATTTCCGACTGACGGTCAGGTTATTTATTAACCAAGTTTTATTATATTCGACACAGATCCGTGCTAAAATAATGGTACAGTGGCGTTTTGCCGCAAAAGCAGAATCAGAAAGGAACGGACATAAAATGAAAAAAATGCTATTTGTCTTTAACCCTCATTCAGGCAAGGGACAGATAAGATTTCATCTTCTGCAGATACTTGACCTTTTCACCAAAAACGGCTATGAGGTCACCGCTCACCCTACGCAGGAAAAACTGGACGCATTCCGCACCGTTGTTGCAACAGGCTCGGATTTCGATGTTATCGTGACAAGCGGCGGTGACGGCACTCTTAACGAAACTATAAAAGGTCTTATGCAGCTTGACCGCAAGATACCCCTCGGATATATCCCTGCAGGAACAATGAACGATTTTGCTTCAAGCCTCGGTATCCCCAAAAATATGCCCAAGGCTGCGGAAAAGATAGTACGGGGCGAAACGGCAGAGGTTGACATCGGCTCTTTCAACGAGGAATTTTTCACATACGTTGCAGGCTTCGGCGCATTTACCGATGTAAGCTACGAGACCCCACAGCAGATGAAAAACGTATTCGGAAGCCTTGCTTATATTGCGGAAGCCCTGCGTCTGAAAAGGCTCAGCAGCACAAAATCCTACCGTGTGAAGCTGTCATATGACGGAAACGTTATCGAGGACGACTTTATTTACGGTATGATGTGCAACTCCATTTCCGTAGGCGGCTTCAAGGGGCTGGGCGGCAAGGACGTACTTCTTAACGACGGTATTCTTGAAGGACTTTTCATTAAAATGCCCAAAAGCCTTGCGGAGCTTCAGCAGATAATAAACGCTTTGCTTGCAAGGGAGCTTGATTCGGAATATTTTTACTGCATAAAAACAAGCGCTGCGGAAATAAGCTCGGAGGAGGATATTTCCTGGACGCTTGACGGTGAATTCGGCGGCAACCTGAAAAATGTTTCCATAAAAGCCTGTCAGAAAGCCGTATGTATATTTACTTCGCCCCACAGCAAGCTCCTCGGCGGCACAAAGGACATCGAAACGGAAGAACTGCAGGTGGACAGCTATCCCGATTACGACTACAACGAGGAAGGCTATGAGCCGCTGGAATAAAGTTAAAAGCGGAAAGTTGAAAGTGGAATTCACAAGAAAGTATGAATTCCACTTTTTTAACTGTAAAATAAAGGATACGTTATGATAAGAAAATTTAAAGCCGAAGATACATACAAGGTTATGAAAATATGGCTTGATACAAATATTGAAGCTCACAGCTTTATCCCTAAAGAATACTGGAAAAATAATTTTGAGTCGGTAAAGTCCGTCCTGCCTTGTGCAGAGGTTTATGTTTATGAAGATAAGTGCGGTGCGCTACAAGGATTTATCGGGCTGAACGGAGAGCATATAGAGGGGCTGTTTATACGAAGGGAAGCACGGTCGGCAGGTATAGGCAGCGAAATGCTCAGTTTCGTTAAATCTATTAAAAGCCGTCTAACACTTAATGTTTATCAGAAAAACACCCGTGCGGTGCGGTTTTATAACAGAGAGGGTTTTACACTTCTATCCGAAAGCATTGATGAAAGCACGGGCGAAAAAGAATATTTTATGGTTTGGTCAAAATAAAAAGTGGAATTCAGATTTTTTCCGAATTCCACTTTCCACTTTCAACTTTTCACTCTCAGAAAATTACTTGACCTCAACGTTTTTGAAGTACCAGTTGATACCGCCGGTGATGTCTGCATCGGAGAGTGTACCGCCCTCTGTGCCTACTGTAGAACCGTCGTTGGTCTCGATAACGCCGTCAAATACGTTAAAGCTGCCGTCAAGGATCTTTGCCTTTGCTTCGTCTACCTTTGTCTGCATTTCTTCTGTGCAAAGTGCGGAGTTAAGCTCGGAAATGTCGAGAACGCCGTCAGCCATGCCGCCGTAATAGTTGGAGCAGTCCCATGTGCCGTCGATAACAGCCTGTACTGCTGAGGTGTAGTAAGCCTCCCACTTCCAGATAACGGAGGTAAGAGTTGCACCCGGAGCGTCCTTAGCCATATCGCTGTTGTAGCCTACGCCCCAAACGCCTGCTGCTTCTGCTTCAAGCTGGGGGTTGGGAGTGTCGCAGTGCTGTGCAATAACGTCGCAGCCCTCTGCGATAAGAGCCTTAGCGGCGTTGGTCTCTTCTGTGGGAGAATACCAGCTGTTTGTTACCTTAACATATACCTTTGCATCGGGGTTAACGGAATAAACGCCCATTGCAAATGCGTCGATACCGCCTGTAACCTCGGAGTTTTCCTGACCCATAGCGGCAACGTAGCCGATAAGGTTGGACTGGGTCTTCATACCTGCAACGATGCCGGAAAGGTATCTTGCCTGATAAATTCTGCCGAAGTAGTTGTTCATGTTCCTGCCGTTGTTCTTATAGCCTGTGCCGTGGGAGAATACAACGTTCGGGAACTCGTCTGCAAGAGCCTCCATTGTATCCATATAGCCCCAGCTTGTACCGAAAATAATGTTGCAGCCTGCTTCGATGCACTCTCTGATAGCTGTTTCGGTAGCTGTAGGGTCGCCGTCGCTTACGTTGTTCTTTCTAACGATCTGGTCGTCGGAAAGACCGAGAGCGGACTGCATACCCTGAATGCCGATGTCATGGGTGTAGGAATAGCCGGAACCGTCTGCAGGGTTGCCGATGTGGATAACGCCCACCTTAACGTCTTCCTTTGCGATCTGGATGTGAGCGGAAGCACCTGCTTCTGCGCCGTTTGTTTCAGCGGAATTGTCCGATGCGGAATTTGAACAGCCTGCAAGGAGAACTGCTGCGGCTGCCGCTGCCGCTAAGATCTTTTTTAACTTCAAAGTGATACCCCTTTCAGAATTCTTTTTCGGCAATACGGCAAAAACTTCGGGAAAGACATTTTCTCCCGTATTTTCACACATATAACACCGATAATACAAAAGTTTACTTAATAATTATAATTGATAAATATTTATTATTCAATAAACAACTTGCCGAAAATTTAATCTTATTTTTCCCTCAAACTGTGTTTTATACTAATTTTTCACGGTTTGCGGAAATTTTTTAAAAAACAGGAAAAATTCTGTCTGCTTATTGAAATTCTTGACGAAATATAGTAAAATATAAGCTGACAGCGTAAAGTCGGAAAGGAGAGCTTAAAAAATGAATATTCTGTATATGCTACACCCCAAAAACACGGTAGATTTCCTTTACAGCGATGAAACGGTACGCAGAGGGCTGAAAAAATTTGAGGAATGCGGCTATACGGCGCTCCCCGTCATTGACAGGAACGGACTTTACACCGGAACTGTAAGCGAGGGCGATTTTCTCAGGGCACTGACGGAATACCACCTTTACTCCACCGACGCTCAGGAGGATTACGTTATCTCCGACATAATAAGACCGGGCTGGAATCCGCCGCTGAAGGTCACCGCTCCCGTGGACGAGCTTCTTCTGAAGGTCATGGATCAGAACTTTCTGCCCATTACCGACGACCGAGGCTGCTTTGCCGGAATAATCACCCGTAAGGATATTATAAAATATTTCTACGATCTTCATAAAAAGGAACAGAAAAAATATGAATCTTAGACTTAAAGAACTGCGCTCCGAAAGAGGTATGACTCAGGAGCAGGCAGGCAAAATCATTTTTGTTAACCAGTCAATGTACTCAAGATACGAAAACGGACAGCTTAATCTGCCCCTTGAAGCGGCGGTCAAGTTTGCCGAATTTTACGGCACCAGCGTGGACTACATAGCAGGTCTTACCGACATTCCCGAAGCCTATGCAAAAAGCTCCAGAAAATAGGAGATATTGTTGGTATGGGCAAATTGACGAATGTTTGCTCTTTTTCGGTACAAGCTATATATAAAGTGTAAAACCGCCGCAATGCTGTTGACTTTTGGAGAGGATTATGATATAATGCTATTCAGTAAGACACCTTTAAGGCAATCCCGTGAGATTGGCAAGGCAGTCGGTCATAAGCTTTCTTCGGTGCGCTGCTGCACAGACGCAGCTTCTTTTCCTGCGCCGTAATATCAAGTTTATCTATACCTGCCTGCTTTTGCGGACAGGTATTTTTGTATAATGAGGTACTTTTCTGATGGATAATATAAACAGACCCGGGACCGAAAAGGCGGTCATTATGGACGGGAACGCCGTCGGCAGAGCGATCGCAAGAATAACATACGAAATTCTTGAACGGAACAAAGGCTCGGACAATCTCTGCATAATCGCAATAATGTCAGGCGGTCTGAACATCGCTTCAAGGATATGCGCAAAAATAAACGAACTGGAAAACACAGCCGTTCCCTGCGGTGCGCTTGACATAACGGCTTACAGAGATGATGAACGGCACAGTCCCGACTGCGACAAGACCTGCATCGACTTTGATGTGACGGGAAAAAAAGTCATTATCGTTGACGACGTTATTTTTACGGGAAGAAGCGCAAGAGCCGCCATTGACGCACTTATGAAAAGGGGCAGACCACAGTGCATACAGCTTGCGGTGCTTGTGGACAGAGGACACAGAGAGCTGCCTATAAGACCCGATTATGTGGGCAAAAACGTTCCCACTTCAAGAGATGAATCGGTGAAGGTCATAATGGGCGGAGAAAATAACGCCGACAAGGTAGTTATCCTTGAATAAGGAGGAGAAATATTGAACAGTATTCTGCTTAAAAACGTCCGTATAGTTGATACGGAAACAGACGCCACCGGCGACCTGCTTGTAAAGGACGGAAAAATTGCAGCGACAGGCAGCGTTTCCGAAGCTGCGGACAGAGTTATAGACGGCAAGGGAAAGCTGACGGTAATGCCCCCTCTTTTTGATATGCACGTTCATTTCCGTGACCCCGGACTTACTCATAAGGAGGACATACTCACAGGCTGCGCTGCGGCGCTGGCAGGCGGTGTTACGGGTGTTGTTTGTATGCCAAACACAAAGCCGCCTATAGACAGCAGGGAAACCGTTGAATATATCACCAAAAAAGCGGAGGGCACAGGAGTTGAGGTTTATCCTGCAGGCTGCGTTACAAAGGGTATGCAGGGAAAAGAGCTTTACGACCACGCTTCTATCGGAGTGCGCATTATCTCCGACGACGGCAGACCCGTTGAAAACGCCGAACTGCTGCGGCAGGCTATGCTTGAAACAAATAAAAACGGTCTGCTTATCGCTTCACACTGCGAAGACCTTAACATTATAAACGGCGGAATAATGAACAGCGGCGCCGTTTCCGCAGAGCTGGGCGTAAAGGGCATGGACAGAGCCTCCGAGGACAGCATCACCGCAAGGGAAATTGCCCTTGCAATGTCCGCAGACGCAAGAATACACATCTGCCACGTTTCCACAAGGGGCAGCCTTGATTTTATAAGAGAGGCAAAGGCAAGGGGCGTTAAAGTCACCTGCGAGACCTGCCCTCACTACTTTATGTACACCGATGAAAAGCTGCGCAGCTTGGACGCAGACTACAGAATGAATCCCCCTCTCCGCACCGAGGACGACCGCAGAGCCGTTGAAGAGGCTGTTCTTGACGGCACAATCGACTGCATAGTTACCGACCACGCTCCTCATGCTGCGGAGGAAAAGGCGGATTTTTACAAGGCTCCCAACGGAGTTGTTGGTCTTGAAACGTCACTTGCAGCTATGCTTACCCATTTTTACCACAGTGGAAAGCTGACCCTTGGCAGGATCGTTGAACTGATGTCAGCAGAGCCGAGAAGGCTGCTTGGTCTGGACGTTCCAATGCTTAAAGAAGGCGCAAAAGCCGATCTCATACTTGTTGACCCCGATGAAGAATGGGTAGTTGTCCCCGATGAGCTTCATTCCAAATCACACAACACCGTTTTCAAGGGTGAACGCTTCAAGGGCAGAAATCTTATGACCGTAACGGACGGAATTATCCGTTTTGAAAGATAAAAACCGAAAAAATCAATATAAAAGGAGTGCTGCAAATGTCTTTTGACAGACTTATCGCAAAGATAATCGAAACAGGAAACCCCACAGTAGCAGGTCTTGACCCCAAGCTGGACTACGTTCCCGAATTCATCAAGAAAAAGTCCTTCGAGGAAAAGGGCGCAGACTTAAAGGGCGCTGCTCACGCTATCCTTAAATTCAACAAGGCTATTATTGATGAAATATGCGACATTGTTCCTGCAATAAAGCCTCAGGCTGCATATTACGAAATGTACGGCTACCACGGAGTAAAAACTCTTTACAAAACAATCGAATACGCAAAAAGCAAAGGTATGTTTGTCATTGTTGACGGCAAGAGAAACGACATCGGAGCAACTATGGAAGCCTACACAAACGCTTATCTGGGCAGCGCAGCGGTTGACGGAAAGCAGTTTGAAGGCTTCGGCGCAGATGCTCTTACCGTAAACGGCTATCTGGGAACAGACGGCATTGCGCCCCTTACAAAGGTATGCGCAGAAAATGACAAGGGTATCTTTGTTCTTGTCAAGACCTCAAACAAGTCCTCAGGCGAGCTTCAGGACAAGCTTCTTGCAGAGGGCGGCACAATTTACAACGCAATGGGTGGAATGTGCGAAAAATGGGGCGAGGACACTATCGGCAAGTACGGCTACTCCGCAGTAGGCGCTGTTGTGGGAGCTACATACCCCGAACAGCTTGCTGAAATGAGAGCAAAACTCCCCCACACCTTCTTCCTTGTTCCCGGTTACGGAGCACAGGGCGGCGGTGCAGAGGGCGTTGCAAAGGCTTTTGACGAAAATGGTCTGGGCGCAATAGTAAATTCTTCAAGAGCAATTATGTGCGCTTACCAAAAGGAAGGCTGCGACGAGCAGGATTTCGCAAAGGCCGCAAGAAGAGAATGTTTGCGAATGAAGGACGACATTACAGCCTTTGTTCCTGCGTTAAAGAAATAAATTTTGGGAGGAAAAGCAATGTCTTTATTCAATTTGGGAGATAAAGCCTACATTATGCTTGCCGACGGAAAAATTTTCGAGGGTTACTCTTTCGGCGCAAAGGGTACCTCTTTCGGAGAGATCGTCTTTGCAACGGGTATGACGGGCTATGAGGAAACTCTCTCCGACCCCAGCTATTACGGTCAGATCGTTACCCAGACCTTTCCCCTTATCGGAAACTACGGCGTGAACGACAGCGACTATGAATCCAAAGGCTCCGTTGTAAGCGGCTACGTTGTAAGAGAGTGGTGCAGCTCCCCCTCCAACTTCCGCAGCGAGGGAAACGTTGACGAGTTCCTTAAAAAGCACGGCATTATCGGCATACATTCCGTTGACACAAGATGTCTTACAAGAATAATCAGAGAACACGGCGTTATGAACGGCGTTATCACAACGGAAAATGTCTACGAAAAAAAGGACGAGTTCTTAAAGAAGATAAACGAGTTCAAGATAGTTGATGCAGTAAAGTCCGTTACCGTTAAGGAAAAGGAAGAATTCAAGGCTGAAAACCCTCTTTACAATGTTGTTCTTTACGATTTCGGCTACAAGTTCAATATCCGCAGAGAGCTTCTTAAAAGAGGCTGCAACGTTACCGTAGTTCCTGCTTCCACAACTGCCGAAGAGGTCAAGGCTATGGATCCCGACGGCATAATGCTTTCCAACGGCCCCGGAGACCCCTCCGAAAACACGGAGGTCATTGCAGAACTGAAAAAACTTTCCGAATATAAGATACCTACCTTCGGCATCTGCCTCGGTCACCAGCTTACCGCCCTTGCACAAGGAGCTAAAACGGAAAAGCTGAAATACGGTCACAGAGGCGCAAACCAGCCTGTTATCGACATTGCTCACGATATGACCTTCGTTACCTCCCAGAACCACGGCTATGCGGTCATTAACGACAGCGTTCCTGCCGAGGTGGGCGAGGTTTCCCACAAAAACGCAAACGACGGCACCTGCGAGGGCGTTCGCTACAAGAATTTCCCCTGCTTCACCGTTCAGTTCCACCCCGAGGCCTGCGGCGGTCCTCAGGACACCGCCTACCTTTTCGACGAATTCATAGATTTAATAAAGAAGAACAAGGAGGGCAAGTAAGATGCCGCTTCGCAACGATATTAAAAAAGTTCTCGTTATCGGTTCGGGTCCTATCGTTATCGGACAGGCTGCCGAATTCGACTATGCAGGCACTCAGGCGTGCCGTGCGCTCAAGCAGGAGGGTCTTGAGGTAGTTCTTATCAACTCGAACCCTGCTACTATTATGACGGACAAGGCTATGGCGGACAAGGTATACATCGAGCCGCTGACCCTTGATGTTGTAAAGAAAATTATCAAAATTGAAAAGCCCGACAGCATTCTTTCCACTCTGGGCGGACAGACAGGTCTTACCCTCTCAATGCAGCTTGCGGAGTGCGGCTTCCTTGAGGAAAATAATGTAAAGCTTCTGGGTGCAAATCCCGAGACAATCCACAAGGCTGAGGACAGACAGGCGTTCAAGGACACTATGGAAAAGATAGGCGAGCCTGTTATCCCCTCAAAGGTAGTTGAGACTGTTCCCGACGCTGTTGAGTTTGCAAAGGTAATTGATTATCCCGTTATCGTCCGTCCTGCCTTCACTCTTGGCGGCACAGGCGGCGGTATCGCTTACAACGAGGAGGAGCTTATTGACATTGCTACAAACGGTCTGAGGCTTTCTCCCATTACTCAGATACTTGTTGAGAAGTGCATAAGCGGCTGGAAGGAAATCGAGTTTGAGGTTATCCGTGACAGCAAGGGCAATGTTATCACTGTCTGCTCAATGGAGAACTTTGACCCTGTTGGCGTTCACACGGGCGACTCTATCGTTATCGCTCCTGCCGTTACC
>JALEJQ010000098.1 GCA_022769565.1 Oscillospiraceae bacterium | reverse complement strand
CTCGCACATAAGAGTTTTGGCAATATACAAAGCGGTAGTTTTCTTTCCCACGCCTTTTTCTCCGGTCAGAAGAAAGCCGTGGGCAGTCCTGCCGCTGCGCTTCATTGCGCTTACTGCATCTGTTATATGTTTTTTGGAATAAAGGTTCATACCTTTTCAAACCGCTCTATATCGGTAACGAAAACAGTTGCGCCGCCGACGGGTACTTCCAGCGGAAAGGAAGCCGCCTGCATTTCAATTCCGCTCATATTTGAAGCAGGAACATACTGTTTTCTTCTTCTTGAGCATTTTTTTATTATTTCGATAACATCGTCCACTCTTTCATTATCGGTGCAGATAAGGAAGGTGGTGTTTCCCGACATAAGAAAGCCGCCCGTAGAAGCCAGCTTTGTTGCGGAATAACCCGCCTTTGTCAGAGAAGAGGAAACAGAGTGGCTGTCATCGTTGTTTACAACGGCGTAAACCAGTTTCATAGCAATCCGCCTTTCAGAAATATATACAAGGACAAATGCCCTCATATTATTTTATCACATTTACTTCCGAAATGCTATACATTTTTAAAATTTTTATGCTGTTTTCATCAAAAATCTCTCCGCCTGCCGCCACAGGCACACAGGGAGGACATACCGTCCTCGCCTTTGCGCATATCCTGCCCACAGCTTTCTCCGCAGGAACGACCTCACAGGGCGCAAAATAGGCTTCTCTCGGGGACATTGCCCTTTCCGGCGGAACAAGACTAAAATCAGGCGGTTCAAGCCTTATCCTTGGCATAGGCATTGCCGTAAGCACATTCCCCACCCTTTCAAAGTCCGCCTTGCGGTTTTGGGGAGAAAACATAAACATAACGTGGGTCATATCCGCATACTCGGGCTCAATTCCGCAGCTTCGCAGATACTCTGCCGTTTCAAAGCCTGTTCTTCCGCAGGGCAGCGTGTACAACGTCAACTTAAGCGGCTCGGAATCGCATATATGATAAGCATTTTTCAGCTTTTCTTTAAGTTTCCGGACTTCCGTCACCGTTTCCGCCAGTTCAATGCAAAAATCCTCCGCAAGATACCTGTTGCAAAGGTCAAGGGACTGCAAAATAAGGTATGACGGGCTTGAACTGCCAAAAAGCGCCATAGCCTCCTTTGCTCTTGCAGAATATTCCGCAGAAGCCGTGTGAAGATACGCTCCCCCCGTAAGCACGGGCAGGGTCTTATGTGCGGAATCGCAGCAGATGTCCGCACCCAGCTTTATGGGGTGAATATTTCTTTCAAGAAAAGCAAGATGTGCACCGTGAGCGTTGTCCACAAGCAGCGGCTTACCGTAAAAGCGGCACACCTCCGAAATTGCTTCAATATCCGCAACGTTTCCAAGATAGTCGGGAGAGGTTATATAAACGCAGACAGCGTCCCTGTTTTCTTCAATGGTCTTTTTTACGGCTTCCGGGGTAATTTTTCCGCCTATAACAGAGCCGTTTTCAAATTCGGGATATATCCAAACAGGGTCAAGCCCCAACAGTATGCAGGAATTAAGGAACGCCTTGTGTGAATTTCTCGCCGCAGCCACTTTATCACCGCTTCTGCACACCATTGCAAGCATTGCCTGAATACACAATGTTGAGCCGCCTGCGGAATAGAAGGTACCGTCCGTGCCGAAAAGCGACGCAGCGTTCCTTTCGCTTTCGGCAATAATGCCCTCCGCTTCAAAAAGAGCGTCCGCACCGCATATTTCGGTTATATCATAGGGATAGACAGCCGAAATAAGGTCATCCCTTACTGCGCCCTTATGCCCCGGCATATGTCCCCTGACCGTATTTTTTTCTGCGTAAGACTTAACAAAATCATATATGGGAGTATTCATTACAAAAACCCCTTTAAATTAATTCAGAATTAGGAATTCGGAATGCGGAATTATAAGTGCTTCGCTAAATGGATAAAAATCCGTGAGCGAAGCGAACACCTTATTTTCACTTTCAACTTTCCACATTCCAAATTAAAAATAATTCCGAATTCCTAATTCCTAATTCCGAATTATCTTTTTTTCACCATTTTGACCTTTTTCTTTGGAGAAAGTCCGTCAAAAATTTTCTTTTTCAGCTTCTGCGCCTCTGCGGCAAGCTCATACCTGTCCTTGTAGGAATCAAAATCCGCAGAAAGCTCCGCTGCCCTGTCGAACATATCAAGCTTAAGCACCGTCTTGACTATGCAAAGGTCAAGAAAACGGCAGCCGCTGTCCAGCAGCTTTGCAAGCACCGTTACC
>JALEJQ010000092.1 GCA_022769565.1 Oscillospiraceae bacterium | reverse complement strand
TCTGTTGAAATTAAGATAGCTGTCGGGAACAGTTCTGTACCAGTCACCGTTATATGTAACAGACGGATCGTGATCGTCAACTCTTGTAATTGTGGGTTTGTAACCGTCCACAGGAGATATTTTCATATTGTCAAAAATATTATTGTAAAGACCGCTGCCGATCGAAACACGTCCCGAATTTGCAAAAGCAATATCATCATCAAAGGCGGTCAGTTCTGTACCGTCAAGCTCTGCGGATATATGCTTTCCTGCGGCGGTGATCTTTACCGTATGCCATACCGAACTGTCAAAGCCGTCAATTTCTCCGCTGTCTGCTGTCTGTGCATTCTTTTTAAGCTCCCATTTTCCGTTTGGATATACTCTTATGCTGTAGCCGTTTTCGGCAGACCATGAATCCAGATCTGCGGTGAGATAGCGAACGCCAAGCGCAATATAATTATCCGCAGCACTATCCGCAAGTTTGAAATCTATTTCCGCAGAATAATTTGCCCAGCGGTCGTCGCCTAGAGAGGTGATAGGGTTTGGAGTGCCTCTTAAACGCCAGTCGGTAGGCTTGTTGTCGGAATTTATCATCTGCATAAGTACCTTGTTTCCGTCAACTTCCGTGACCTCAAAGGCTCCGCCCTGATCGGTAGTGTAAAGGGGAGCGTTTCCTCTTGCGGAGAGAAATTCTTCGGAGTATTCAAAATCGTCGGAATAATTTATATCAAGGGGAACGTCCTCGCAGCTGCACTTGTAAACGGAGGTGTCAGCGGTCTTGTCAAGAGTTGTAACAGTAACTATGGAATAAGGCTTTACCTCGACAGAATAGGAATATTTGCCCTCGGCTTCAACGGGACGGAAGGTGCCGGTGTTCCTGAAATAATTTCCGTCGTAAGCCTGACCCTCGTCGGGACCTCTTGTTTCCCATACGGTAAAGGGAGCGTCGCCAAGCTTCATATTTTCAAGGGTAAAGGTGTAATTGCGCTGTTCCTCGCTGTCGTTGCAGATAATAATGGAGTAATCTCCCGTTTCCGTGTCGGTAACAGTCATATAGTTGTTGGTGGTCTCGGAAATGGAGTGGTTTTCCTTGCCGTCACCGTAGCAGGCGCTGTCAATAAATCTCCAGCCGTTCTTTATAAAATCTGTAAAGTGCGCCGAAGTCCAGATGCCGCTGTCTGCTTCGTAATAACCGCTCCAAGGGTACTGCGCATTTATCAGGGATTTCGGGAAGAATTTTGCGCCGGAATAATATGCCGCCACAGCAGGCTGATACTCGTACATTGTCATTCTGCCGTTGTAATAACCGTTTATAATGCGGTTGCATACGTCAAGAGCGCCGTTTGTGCCGTTAATGCCGCTGCCGTTGCTTTGCACCGCAAGCTTTGCAATATTCGTGGAAGCAATTCCTTCGGAATACCAGATCTCTTTGCCATAGTTTTTGTTCAGAAGCTTAGCCTTTTCGCTTGCCCAAGTGTTATAATGCTCGCCGAGGACGTCAACAGCGTTTCTCAGCTCCTCATTGGCGATCATTTCGTCTGCGATTCTCCATGAACCTATCTCATCGGAAGCAACTATCTTTATTGCACCGTAATCGTAACGCTCGTCAGTCTCATTTTCCAGCCTGTCGGCAAAATATATTATCCAGTCGGTGTCCACCTTTTCTGCCTCGTTAGCGTCGGCACTGATGTGGGTGAATTTCATTCCG
This sequence comes from Oscillospiraceae bacterium, assembly GCA_022769565.1. Taxonomy (GTDB): domain Bacteria; phylum Bacillota; class Clostridia; order Oscillospirales; family Ruminococcaceae; genus UMGS363. The sequence goes on along the minus strand of JALEJQ010000092.1, from coordinate 13,745 downwards.
TAGGTGTCGTATGCGCCGTCAATAGCCGCCTTGTACCAATTGTATCGGGCTTCAAAGCCTGCTTCCCGGGATTCGGCAAATGCGTCCGTTACCCACTTTGGCTCTCCCCAGCGGAGCAGATCAATGGTAATATCGGGATTTATGGAAAGAGCGTCCGCCGCAAACATAAAGCCTGCGCCCCTTGTAACGTCCGCCGTTTCATCTGCGGAACGCATTATACAAGGCTCTGTACCCGATGAAGAATTAACGTCCGTGCCGAATTCTATTTTCACATGGGTAAGACCTGCGCCGTAATCGGGCTTAAAAAGCAGATCCATTATCTCCCAATACGCTTCGGGGTTCTCAGTTTTGTAGTCCATAAGCAGACGGGAGGAGTTATTTCCCGTAACAACGCCAAGACCGCGCCATACCGTACCCTCGTCCGTGTTCACAGTGTTTCCGTCAACGGTCACAGCCTTGTATGAAGTGTTAACCTCCGCAAATGGTATCTCCTTTTCCGCTTCGGTAACAGCTGTTGTTTCGGCTTTCCGCATCTCGGTTCCCTCCGTTCCTTTATCGTTCTTCGTCTGTCCTCCGCAGCCTGACAGAGTGCAGGACAGCAGAGCGGTACACATTGCAAGTGATATAAATTTTCTGACGTTCATTTCCGTTCCTCCTTAAAAGAGTTATTACGGGTATTTTAACCGATTTAAGGAGTGCCTGCATTATATAACCTGCTTATAACTATATAAAATCTGCTGTTTTGACCTTGCAAATTCCCGTGCTTCTTGTTATAATAAAAAAGGGTGATAAAATGGCAGTTATCGAACACGCAAAATACTACGAAAATCCCATGTACAACGTCTGCCACATACATACCTCCTGCGAAATAATGCACATTGTCACGGGCAGGCTCACAATTAAAACAGGGGAGGAATCGACCTCACTTTCGGAGGGGGATTCCGCACTTATAAAAAGCAGACAGCTTCACGAGGTAACGGTCGACCCTAATGTGGAATACAAGCGCTTCATTACCGTTGTGAACCCTTGGGAGCTGAGGAAACAGCTTGTGCGCCCTGACCTGTTTTCAATGCTGACCGACACTGTCAAAGGCGGCATCATCGTTATAAAAAACAAGCCTGAAATGCGCAGGGACTTTGAAAAAATGGCGGATATTTTTGCAAACGGGGGAAACCTTTACTGCGAGCTGGGAGCTGCACTTGAAGTAATATCTGAATTTTACGGTGCTGTCAGTCCTCGGAGCGAAAAAACAGCCGAAAGAACGGGAAAACGCCTGTCGGAAAGGGTCAGAGCCTACATTGAGCAGAACTATGCCGACAGCATAAAAATAGCGGATATAGCCGCCGACAATTTCATAAGCGAAGGGTACCTTGCCCATGCCTTCAAGGCGGAAACGGGAATGTCGCCCCGTGAATACCTTACCCATATCCGCTGCACAAGAGCCTATGAGCTGATAAAGCATACGGAAGTGAAATTCGCCGATATTGCGGCAAACACGGGATTTTGCTGTGCAAACGATATGAGCAAAAAAATAAGGGAGTATTACGGACTTACTCCCACGGAAATAAGGTTTTCGGCGCTGTGCTAAATGAATAATGAATAGTGAAAAATGAATAATGAATAATTTTGGTGTTCGCTTCGCTCACGATTTTTTCAATATCCGCACCGTGGTCTTGTTGCGTGCAAATCTGCACACAAGCATAAAACAAAAAAATCGGCTTCTCCATTGTAGGAGAGCCGATGATTTTTTATCTTGCTTCACAAATAAGCTTTATCGCCGTTCTATCCTCGCCGTCAATGACAACATTGGCGAAGGCAGGGATACAGATAAGATCCGTCCCTATAGGAGCAAGATAGCCCCTTGCTATAGCGATGGACTTTATTGCCTGATTTGCTGCACCTGCGCCTACAGCCTGTACCTCTACGGAACCGCTTTCCCTGATAACGCTGGCGATCGCCCCTGCCACAGAATTAGGTACAGAACGTGATGAAACCTTTAAAACTTCCACTGACCTATCCCCCTTGATAATGATTTTATATAAACTTAAAATGACTTGGACACGTTATTTTTTATATTATACACCATACTTCAATTTTTTTCAATATTTATTAGCTATATTTGGGGATTTATCTAATCAGTAAACGTTTTATGTTGTAGGCTTTGCCAGTTTTTTCGTCAAAATTCGTCACCACACCATTAAGGAATGCCGGATTGTCAGATTCGGTGAATCTTACGGGGCTGTGGAATCGCTGCTTCTGTATGGCTATCTCGCTTTTTACCCCGAGAACGGAAAGCTCCGCACCGCACATACCTGCATCGGTGATGTAGGCTGTGCCGCCGGGGAGGATAGCTTCATCGGCGGTCTGAACGTGGGTGTGGGTGCCGAATACGCCTGTTACCCTGCCTGCAAGATACTGTCCGAGAGACTTTTTTTCGCTTGTAGCTTCGGCGTGGAAGTCAATGAAAATGTTGGGTGTGTCAATATCTTCAAGAAGCCTGTCGATAACGGTGAAAGGGTTGTCGAGGGCTTCAAGATAAAGGGTTCCCATAAGGTTTATAACGGCAATGCGTGTCCTGCCCATGTCGTATATGCAGACGCCCTTGCCGGGATTGCCCTCGGGATAGTTTGCAGGACGGAGAAGGCAGTCGTTTTCCTCATACAGCTGCATAACTTCTTTTCTGCGGAAGCAGTGGTTGCCCGTTGTTATAACGTCTGCTCCTGCCGAAAAAAGAGATTCGGCGGACTTCGGGGTAATGCCGTTGCCGTTGGCGCTGTTTTCGCCGTTTACAACGGTAATGTCAACGCTGTATTCATGCTTTATTGCACTCAGCTTTGAAGCGACAAAGTTACAGCCGTTCTCTCCCACAACATCGCCGAGAAAAAGCAGATTCATCATAATTATCATATCCTTTCAACATCTATTATACCATATTTTTTGGCGATTTAGCAAAAATTATCTGAACATATTAAATTCGGAATTCGGAATGCGTAATTCGGAATTATGGTGTTCGGCGTTCAATTGCTCCGACAAATCCGTGTAACCTGCGGGCGCACACTGTGCGCCCCTACAGAAAATTTTAGAAATTACATCGCCGCAGGCGATACCATAATTTCACTTTCAACTTTCCACATTCCAAATTCAAAACAATTCCGCATTCCGAATTCCGAATTCCGCATTATATTTCGCTCCCTGAACGCTGTCACGGCGCACAAATTCCTTGTCAATGCCGTTCATAACACGCTTTTTGTCAAGGCTCCAGCGTGGGGCGATAAGGGTGTTCCTGTCGCCGTCGCCGGTTATGCGCTCGATTATGACCTCGGGAGGAAGAAGCTCTATCTGGCTGCATACTATGTTAATGTAATCCTCAAAGTCCATTGCCTCAAATTCGCCCCGTTCGTACTGCTCCGCCAGCACCGTGCCTTTAATAATATGCAGAAGATGTATTTTTATGCTGTGTATATCAAGACGGGACAGCTTTTCCGCAGTTTCAAGCATCATTTCGGGAGTTTCGCCGGGCAGACCGTTTATAATGTGAACGCCTACGTTCACATTCCGTTTTCGCAGCTTTTCATAGCCTTCAAGAAAATCGGCGTAGGTGTGACAGCGGTTTATGCGCCTTGCAGTTTCATCGTGAACGGTCTGGAGCCCAAGCTCAACGGTGAGATAGGTCCTTTCCGCAAGCTCCTCCAGATAGTCGGCGGTTTCATCGGAAATGCAGTCGGGACGGGTGGAAACAGCCAGCCCTACCACGCCTTCAAACCCGAGGGCTTCTTCAAAAAGCGTCCTCAAACGTTCTGTGGGGGCGTAGGTGTTGGTGTTCGCCTGAAAATAGGGGATATACATTGCACTGCTCCACTTTTTGCCAAGAACAGACTTTATTTCCTCAAACTGCTCTTTAAGAGGCTTTCCCGGCGTTCCTCCGAAATCGCCGCTGCCAAGTGCGGAGCAGTAGGTGCAGCCTCCCGTTCCCTTTGTTCCGTCTATGTTGGGGCAGGTAAAACCGCCGTTGAGCGCCGCTTTTATGACCTTTCCGCCAAATCTTTGCCTTAAATAGCTGTTCTGGGTGCGGTAACGCTTATTTGTATCGGAATATATGAATTTTTCGCTCATATTATTTTTCCTTTCAATTTTTTTGGTGCATTTCGGAATAAAATATGCCGTCTGTTATAGTAAAAAATCACAAATATTTCAGGTTTGGGCAAAAAGATTTATTTTTTAGGCTAAAATCTATTGCAATTATTTGTGGTTGTGGTATAATTTAAGAGTATCAAAACATATTTCGGAGAGAACGGAGGGTTAGTTCTATGAAAACAGTTTTTGTTACGGGTGCGTCGGGCATGATAGGTATTGCGGTAACGGAGGCTCTTCTTGAAAAGGGCTGTAAGGTTATCGGCACCGACAGCAAGCCGAACCAATTCATCGATTCCCCAAATTATAGCTTTGTGGAGGCACAGATCGAAGATAAAGATAATATTACAAATGTGCTGAACGGAAGCAAGATCGATGTTCTTGTTCACCTTGCATGCTCCGTTGACAACGACTTCCCCGCTGTCCTTACCTCTGCGGAGGAAAAAACAAGCGCAGCAGTCGATAAATATCTTTACAAGGCCGCCGTTGACGCAGGCGTCGGCGACATTATCCTTCTCAGTACATATCAGGTCTATGCTTCCCAGAAAACAAGAGAGCCTATAAGAGAAACAGCGGATGAAAAGCCTGCTACTGCCTATGGCAAAATGAAATATGACAGCGAGAAGATACTTTCCAAGATCGTGACCAAAAGTGCTTCCTGCAAGGGCGTTATCGCAAGAGTGTGTCCCATCTATACCAAGGAATTCACCGACAACCTCAGGGCTAAGGTATACGACCCCAAGGAAGGCTGCTCCTTTATTTACGGCTACGGCGATTACGGCTATTCCTTCTGCTGCCTTTATAATCTGGTGGATTTCATCAACGGCATTATAAACGTTGCAAGCGGAATAAACTATCAGGGCGTTTACAACGTCTGCGATTCAAAGCCTATTGCCGCAAAGGATATAGTTGAGACCTTGCGTCAGGCACATAAGATAGGTGCTGTTGTTCAGAGAAATCTCGGCTCGGAGGGCATAAAGGGCATATTCAACTTCGGCGGAGGCGCTGCAAAGAACGATTACCGCTATAACGACATAAGCACCGCCTGCAGCAATATTTCCTACGACAACACCAAGGCACAGAGAATTTCGGCGTTCCGCTGGAAATTATCAAACACAAAGTAATAAAATATTTTATTTACGGGCGGATATTATCCGCCCGATTTTTTATGTTTTCGCCGTAATGCAGAGCCGTATTCCGTTTTTTGTCATCACACAAACTCGTCAACCTCGGTTATCTCTCCGTTTTTTATATAAACTCTCGGCACACGGCGGTTTATTCCGCACACGATTTCGTAGCCGATAGTGCCGTACAACGCCGCAAGGTCGTCGGGAGTAACGGTTTCTCCGCCGTCGCAGCCGAAAAGGGTAACGAGAGTGCCTTCCTTAACGTCAGGAATGTCCGTTACATCCACTATCATCTGATCCATACATATCCTGCCTATGGACTTTGCCCTTCTGCCGTTGATAAGCACCTCCGCCTTGCCGGAAAGAAGCCTTGAATAGCCGTCCGCATAGCCAACGGGGATAGTTGCGGCGATCATTTCACGGTCGGCGGTGAATTTTCTGCCGTAGCTTACCGATTCGCCCTTGTGCAGCGGCTTTATGTAGGATACCTCCGATTTCAGCTCCATGATCGGCTTTATTCCCTCGGGCAGAGCTATTTCCTCCGAGGGCTTCAGACCGTAAAGAGCAATGCCGAGCCTTGCAAGAGTGCTTCGGCGGTCGTAGTGGATAAGAGTGCCTGCGCTGTTAAGACAATGCACCTCCTTGAAGCTCATGCCCATAGCCGCTGCACGTTCTACAGCTCCGAAAAATCGCTCCTTCTGCATATTCGTATAGGCGGTGTTGTCCTCGTCAAAGCTGTCGGCAACGGCAAAATGGGTGAAAACGCCTTCAACGTTCAGACCGTTAACGGCAAATATCTCCGCCATTTCCTCTGCACAGCGGTCGGGGTCGGCGGTGAGCAGACCTATCCTGCCCATTCCCGTATCAAGCTTTATATGCGCCCGTACAGCCTTGCCCGAAGCGCTTTTCCCAAGCTCCCTTGCGTGTTCGGGAGTAAGGACAACCTGAATGATGTTGTTTTCCGCAAGAATGGGAGCATATTCTCCGGCAGTCCAGCCTAAAATAAGAATATCACCCTTACAGCCGCCCTTGCGAAGCCTCAGCGCCTCGTCAAGATTTGACACGCAGAAAAAGTCTGCTCCCTTTTCTTCAAGACAGCGCATAAGTTGAACATCGCCGTGACCGTAGGCGTTGGCTTTTATAACGCAGGCAGCCCTTGTGCAGCTGTTGTCGCAAAGGCTGCTCAGTATCTCATAATTGCGCTCTGCACGGTCCAGATGTATCTCCGCCCATGTGCGCTTTAAAAAGTTATTGCTGTTGTTTTTCATTTATACGCATCCTTTTTGTTACAAAATGTTATCAAAATTAATTTTTTGTTGAAAATAAAGAATATATGTGCTAAAATATATACATACATTTACTATGGAGTAAAATTATGTCAAGTATGATCACAAGAGAAACCACCGTCTGCTTCACGGGGCACAGAACGGAAAAGCTCCCCGGCGGCGGAGATGAAAATTCCCCCGTTACAAAGGCGATAAAAAGTCTGCTTTACAAGGCTGTTTCCGATTGCATCGACAGCGGCTGCCGCTGCTTTGTCACAGGTCTTGCCAGAGGTATAGACCTGTGGGCAGGAGAGATAGTCCTTGACCAGAAAGCACGGGGAAAGGACGTAAGGCTTACCGCCGTGTTCCCGTACCGCAGTCACGGAAGCAGCTTCAAGGGCTATGACAAGTGGGCGCTTGGAAATATCGTCCACGAAGCCGATGAGATAGTTTATGCAAGCGAGGAGTACACTCCTTACTGCATGAAAAAGCGGAATGAATATATGGTGAACCGTTCGGGAAAAATAATCGCCGTTGTAAGCGACTACCGCAGCGGTACAGGGCAGACTATACGTCTTGCGGAAAAAGCAGGACTTGACGTTATTCTTATCGACGCCGCAGAAATTGCAAGGCAGTCGGAAAAGTACAAGGATTCCTCTTTTAACGTGCTGTAGCTTAGTGCCGCTTTTCATTATACCACCTGCCGTAAGCATTTGCAACAGACGGAAGAGACTTTTTATTTTTGTTTAATGAATAATAAAGAATGGATACCTTAATTATTCATTATTCACTATTCATTACTTAACATAAAGGAGCTTTTATTATGGCGAAAAAATCCGCAAAGGTCGCAGTTACATATATTGTAACTATCCTTATAACACTTATCGTAACAGGAGGGATATGCTGGTATATCCTTGACAGTATGCTGTTCTCCGAAAAAAAGAAGGAGGATAACGGGATAAACCTTGACAAAATGGTGTCCTCACAGGAGTATGAAGCCTCGGACGCCGACAACAGAACGGTGCTGCTCATCCTTGACGCAGAAAAAAGAGAATCGGGAAGCTGTTTCCTTATAGCAAGATTCCTTGCAGCGGAGGAGCAGGTGGTCTTTCTTCCTCTTCCCAGCAATACAAAGGCGGAAAACGGCGGAACTGAAGATACCCTCTATAATTTTTACCGAAACGGAGGCTCTGCTGCCGCCGTAAAGGCTGTTGAAAGCTGCACAGGGGTCAAGATCGACAAGTATATCAAGTTCACAAAGGACAGCTTTGAAACTATCGTGGACATTTTCGGCGGAGTGGATTTTGACGTTCCCTATAACCTTGTTTACGACAACCCCGACACGGGGGAGGAGACCATTCTCCGTGAGGGCAGGACCTTCCTTGATTCCACCCTTCTCCGCAAGGTGCTGACCTACCCCAACTACAACTCCGGCGAGGAATACCGTGCAAAATGCCTTGGCATAGCCGTGACCGATATGGTGAACGCCGTTTCGGGAGACGTTTTTGCAAATCACCTTGACGATTATTTTACGGTTGTGATAAATTCCGACATTGAAACGGATATTACTTCCTACGATTACAACGAAATTTCAAACGCAATGAAGTATGTTATAAGAAATTCCGACAGGCTTGCAATGTTCGTTCCCTCTTCCGGTACGTCAGACGAAAACGGCAGATATGTTCTCGATGGAAATTTCGTCCGCAGCATAACGGAATGGCTCAAACTTTATGACGATGACGAAAATTTTACGACAATTGACGATGAAATTATTTTTCCGGAATAATTAAGCGCTTATCCGCAGATAATAACCCCGAAGGACGCTGTTATATACGTCTTTCGGGGTTTGCTTTTTTATTATTGAAAGGAAAAAGACTATGTGGGATAAAATAGCGCTTACGCTGCTTATAATCGGCGGTCTCAACTGGGGACTGGTGGGAATATTCAGCTTTGACCTTGTAGCGTGGCTGTTCGGCGGAACGGGTGCGATCCTCAGCAGGGTCGTATATATCCTTGTTGCGCTTTCCGCAGTCTGGTGCATATCCCTGCTTTTCAGGGAAAACACTCTTGCGGACAGCAAGTCATAACAATGCCGCAGAACGGTATGCCGTAAAAGCAGCCGTTCTGCGGTTTTTTATTGCTTTTTATTTTTGTAGTCTTCCTCAACGATAACGGTATTCTTGCCGCTGTTCTTGGCTTTGTACATTACCTTGTCGGCAGCTTCAAAGAGCTGTTCGTAGGAAACGGATTTGTCGGCGGTGATAAATGCTCCGATACTCAGGTTTATCCTTATATCCTCGCCGCCAAGCTCAACGTGCGCTTCGCCTGACAGCTTTAACAGCTTCTCGCAGGTGCTGCTCAGGTCGGCTGCGGCGGTGAACATCATAAATTCATCTCCGCCGAAGCGTCCCGATATTTCCCCCGGGAAGTGCTTTTCCATAAGTGAAGAAATGACCGTCAGCACCATATCTCCGCTGCGGTGACCGTATTTGTCGTTGAAATGCTTGAAATCGTCAATATCGGCAATGACGAAGAACAGCTTTTCGCTTTCTCTTACCTTTTCCATAGCCGACTTCACATGGCTCTCAAAGGACACCTTGTTGTAAAGCCCCGTCAGCGGATCAAGCTCCGCCTTTCTGAGAAGCTCCCTGTTATGGGCAAATTCCGAGCTTATGTCCTGAATACGTCCGAAAACGGCGGTGACCTTGCCGGAGTCGTCCGCTGTGCTGGAATAATAGGTCCTGCACCATTTATAGCTGCCGCCGATGACCATGCTGCGGTATTCAAGGGTGGCGGTAACGGGAGCGTCGCAGGCGGAAAGCAGCGCAGTTATGAATCTGTCTCTGTCCTCGGGGTGAACAAGGGGAGAGGTCTTGAATTTATCCATATATTCGGTAAGCACCGTCTGGGTAATGCCGTCTGCGCCGTTGGAGGAGAATATCATTTTATCCTCCGAAGGGGAATATTCAAACAACACGGCAGGAGTAGTCATTTCGTATATCTTATATCTTTCGTTTTGGCAGCGCATATCCTCTTCAATGGTAACGTCGGCGGTGATGTTGCGGATAATGATCGCCACAGCTCCCTTGTGCTTTGCAAAGCCGGCAGGGAACGCCTTGCATCTGAGCCATATCACAGCGCCGCTTTTTTCGGCAATACGCCTTATGTCAAAGGTTATCTCCTTATCAAGCGCCCTTTGCAGAGAATCCCTCGCTTTTTCAAGATCCTCCGGATGTATGCCGTAAAGACAGCTGTTAAGGCTTTTTCTGACATCGCCGTAGGTTATGCAGGCTTCCGATATAAAGGTCCTGCTTGCATATATGAAATTGTAATTTTCCGAAGGGATAACAACTGCTATGTTTATATGTCCCTGATCTATCATAAGCTCAAGTGCGTCAGCCGATGAAATATCGGGATCAATAATGCTTTGGATACTGTTGATTTTCATACTGTATGATCAGCCCCCTATTCCGGGCGGATAAAACACCGCAGACGGATTTATTATAAATATTATAGCATAGAATTCTCTATATTTCAACAAATATATTCTATAATTTTTTGAAAAAATATCCGTGACATATATCTTGTTAATTTTTTTGACACAGCAGGAATCATATGCTATAATATGTAAAAACTGACCGCAGCGTATGAAAGAGGTATATGCTATGAAAGAATTATTCAACGATAACTGGTATTTCTGCAAGACCGCTCCCGAGAAAACGGCGGCGGAGTTTACCCCTGTTCAGATCCCCCACGACTGGCTCATTTACAACGCAAACGACCTGTACGAAAGCTCCTATGGTCACTACCGCAAGGTGTATGATTTCGGCAGCGTAAAGGGCAGGAGCATACGGTTGTATTTCGAGGGCGTGTATATGGACTGCACCGTTTTTGTCAACGGCAAGGCTGCCTTTGACTGGAAGTACGGCTATACCTCATTTGAAGCGAACATCACTTCTTTTCTTCACGACGGAGAAAACGAGATATACGTCCTTGTGCGTCATATGTCGCCTAACAGCAGGTGGTATTCGGGAGCAGGTATTTTCCGTGACGTCTGGCTGATAAGCTCCCCCGAAAGTCACCTTGTAACGGACGGAGTGTATTTCCACGCAGAAAAGCAGAACGAAAACTGGCTTTGCAGCATATCTGCCGAAACGGAAAATGCGGAGGAAGCGCAGCTTCGCTTTACTCTCAAAAACGGTGAAAAGCTGCTGTTTTCGGGGGAATATCCTGCGGAAAAGCTCACTTTTGCAGAGTTTTCCCTTGACGGTCTTAACGAAAATGATATTTGGGATATTAATTCGCCTAATTTGCTTACCCTTGAAGCCGTACTTCTTAAAAACGGAGAAGAAATTGACCGCATTGCTCGGAAAACAGGCATAAGGGATATAAAATTTACCCCGAATGAAGGATTTTTCCTTAACGGCAGACATATAAAGCTTCACGGCGTTTGCCTTCACCACGATCTGGGCTGCCTCGGAGCGGCGTTCAATAAGTCTGCGGCTCGCCGTCAGCTTCAGTCTATGCTTGATATGGGCGTTAATGCGGTGAGAACGTCACACAACCCTCCTGCTGTGGGATTTATGGAGCTTTGCGACGAAATGGGCATACTCGTGGACAGCGAAGCCTTTGATATGTGGGAACGTCCCAAGACGGAGTACGATTACGCACGATTTTTCCCCGATTGGTACGAAAAGGACATTGCAAGCTGGGTAAGGCGTGACAGGAACTGCCCAAGCGTTATTATGTGGAGCGTTGGCAACGAAATATACGACGCCCACGTTTCCCAAAGAGGCTGCGAGGTGATAAAGCAGCTCCACGCCGCAGTAAGAAAGCATGACCCTCTCTGCAATGCTCCCACCACACACGGTTCAAACTATATGCCCTGGGAGGGCGCACAGCGCTGTTCGGAGGAGGTTGACCTTGTTGGCTACAATTACGGCGAGAGCCTTTACGAAGAGCATCACAAGACCCACCCCGACTGGAAGATATACGGCAGCGAAACTACCGCAGGCGTAAAAAGCAGGGGAGTGTATCATTTCCCGAGAGAGGCGGTTTTTCTTACTCACGAAGATCTGCAGTGCAGCTCTCTTGGCAACTGCCGTGCAGGTATTTCCGCCGATACACCGCAGAAAATAATCGCCCTTGACCGTGACTGTGACTACTGCGCAGGAATGTTCATCTGGACAGGCTCGGACTATATAGGCGAACCGTCACCCTACTCCACAAAGAACGCCTACTACGGCAGCATTGACACCGCAGGACTTAAAAAGGACAGCTTCTACCTTTACAGGGCGGCGTGGACGGATAAGCCTGTGCTTCATCTTATGCCCTATTGGGATTTCAACGAGGGTCAGCTTATAGATGTTGTTGCTTACACAAATCTTCCCGAGGCGGAGCTGTTCCTTAACGGCAGGAGCCTTGGCAAAAAGCAGTCTGCGGAATACACCGTAACATGGAAAGTACCCTACGAAAAGGGAGAGCTTCGCATTTGTGGAAAAACAAAGTCGGGAGAGATCATCGAGGACGTTAAGCACTCCTTCGGCGACAGCGCAAGGCTGGTACTCAGCTGTGAAAAGCGCACCGTTTTTGCGGACGGCGAGGATATTGCTGCCGTGGAAATTTCCGCAGTCGATAAGGACGGCTATGCTGTTGAAAATGCCCGTGACAGGGTGAAAATACAGGTAACGGGCGGCAGGCTTGTGGGCTTTGACAACGGTGACAGCACCGATTACGAAAGCTACAAATCCGCAGAGCGCAAGCTGTTCTCCGGCAAGGCTGCGGCTTATATCGCACCCGACACCGAAGCCGGCGAAATTATTATAAAAGCCTCTGCTGAGGGTCTGACGGGTGCAGAGCTTGTTATAGAGAAAATTGCGGGAGATGTGCGGAAGGGCGTGTCCTGCAAGGAAAATATCACCGAAATGACTAACGGCAAGATCCCTGTCAGAAAGATAGAGCTTGTCCGTGATACGGGAGAAAGGCTTACACCGGAAAATCCCTCGATCAGGATAACGGCAAAAGTCCTGCCCGAAAATGCAGGCTTCGGCGACCTTGTATGGAGCGTTGTAACAAACAGCGGAATACCCACAAACACCGCTTCTGTTTCTGCTGACGGGAACGCCGCTTTGCTTACGGCTTTGGGGGACGGCACATTCAGGCTCCGCTGCTCCTGCGCAAACGGCAAACCCCAGGCGGAGGTCATTTCGGAATACGAATTTACGGCGGAGGGTTTCGGGCAGGCTTGCTTTGACCCCTATGAGTTCCTGCCTGCCTGCCACTATACATACAGCCTGTCCGTTATGGACGAGGTGTCAAAGGGCGGCGTAAATATCAAGGCAAACAACAACATTGTCGGCTTTACAAAGACAGATTTCGGCAAATACGGCACGGACAGCTTCCTTATCCGTGTGATAAACTGGCATAAAAACGACCCGTTTGGCTTCCGTCTGTGGCTTGGAAAGCCGAGCGAAAGCGGCTCGGAGTGCCTTGGAGAGTTCACCTATCAGGCAGATTTCATATGGCAGACCTATCAGGACAACAGCTATACTTTGCCCCGAAAGCTGACGGGAGTGCAGGACATTTATTTTGAGTTCGACAAGACCGACCTGCGCATTGATTTCGGCGGCTTTAAGTTTGAACCGAGGCTGAAAGCCTATGAAAAGCTGAATGCTTCGGACTGTGACCTTATCCACGGCGACAGCTATGAAATAAGCGGCGGCAGGATAACGGGCATCGGCAATAACGTATTCATTGATTTTGAGGATATGGATTTTGCAAAGGGTGTTTCCGAGGTGATACTGACGGGAAGTACCCACCACGACAACGATTCTATACACCTGCATTTTGCGGACGAAACGGGCGTTGTGCTTAAAGAAATAATCGAGTTCCCCTACAGTGAGGACTACACCGCAGTTTCGGTAAAGCTGCCATCGGTCTGGGGCAAAATGACCGTTAAGCTGCAGTTCCTGCCCGGCTGTGCATTTGATTTTGAGAGCATTGAATTTCTGCCGCAGGAGTAAGAATGGGATCCCAAAGAGATTTGTGTAATTTAAGGCAGCACCGCATAAAGATTGTCTGATACTAATAACCATTTAACCTATGGATAAAATACGGCGGCTATAATACGCCCACTCTGCGTCAAACTCCCTTGACAGGCGTGATCTCCCCCTGTGAGGGGAGGTGTCACGAAGTGACAGAGGGGCTGACCGACATACCAGCC
>JALEJQ010000032.1 GCA_022769565.1 Oscillospiraceae bacterium | reverse complement strand
AACCTCGGCGTTAACGGCGTCCCTGAATCTTTTTTCCTCGGCTTCCTTTTCCTCCTGACGCTTTCGGCGGAGCTCCTCTTCGGAGCATTCCGCTTCCGTTTCGTCCGCAGGCATTATAACGGTATTGTCTATCTTAACGGGGACGCTTTCTCCGAAACCGTAAGCCGGGGATTTATATATTTTAAGCAATTATCTCGTCCTCTCCGCCCTTGCCGATAACAAGTTCGCCTTCTTCTTCAAGGTGTCTTATGATGCCAACGATCCTCTGCTGAGCCTCGTCAACGTCACGCATACGAACGTTATGCAGATACTCGATCTCCTGCTGTATGGATTCCTGCATTCTCTGGGGCATATTTGCATAGAGCGCAGCAGCCACCTCGGCGTTGGAACCCTTGATAGCAACAGCAAGGTCTTTCGTTTCCACATCTCTGATGAAACGCTGTATGGACATGGAATCCAGACCGAGGATATCCTCGAATACGAACATCTTTTTCTTGATCTCGTCCACGAGAGCAGGGTCTCTGGAAGACAGCTCGTCGAAAATGTATTTTTCCGTTCCTCTGTCCACCTTGTTGAGTACGTCTGCAACGAAGTTGATGCCGCCAACCGTTGTAAGGTCCAGAGAAACGACCGCCGCAAACTTTCTTTCCAGCGTGTCCTCGATGGACTGAATGGTCTCAGGCGAAGCAGACTCCATTTTCGCAATTCTTTCAACGACCTCGACTCTCTTTTCCTTAGGCAGCTCCTGAAGCACGGCGGAAGCCTGCTCCGACTTTACATAGGAAAGAACGAGAGCGATAGTCTGAGGATTTTCGTTCTGTATAATAGCAAGCAGATTCTTGTAATCGGACTTTCTGACAAACTCGAAAGCCTTTGTCTGCATGGATTTTGAAACTCTCTCCATGAGCTTGTTTGCCTGTTCGGGACCGTAAGCCTTTTCAAGAACGGATCTTGCGTAATCAACGCCGCCCTCGGTTATTACCTTCTGGGTAAGGCAAAGCTCATAGAATTCGTTTAGCACCTCGTCCACCTGACCTACATCCACATAGGGCAGGCAGGAGATCTCATATGTAAGCCTTTCAACATCATCCTCCGAAAGCCGCTTGTACACATAGGCAGCGTTTTCGGCGCCTATGGTCGTAACTACTATGGCAGCCTTCTGAATAGGGGTAAGCTCTTTTATATCAGCCATAGATCAATCCTCCCCCTCTTCCTTCATCCAGTTTTTAAGCAGCTGAGCAACAATATCGGGACTGTTCTTTGCAAATTCGCTGATCTCCCGTCTGATAACTGTCTCCTTTGTTTCCTCGCCGGAATCCAGCAGACTGGGGACCTCCACAGGACTTCCGTCCAGATTGAGATTGAAGGTATCCACGATTTCGTTCTCCGATCCCTCCTCCGCAGCGCTTGCCGCAAGCACCTGCTGCTCGAATTTCATACGCTTTGTCTTTGCGCTTCTTGATGTAATGAGAAGAACCGCAGCGATAATGATAAGCAGGATAAGCAGAACAGCCGCAGCAGCAACAAGCTGATTAAAGGTAAGACCGAACAGGTATACGGGAGCGGTCTCGATCTCAAGAGTATCATCAAATTTCGGGAAATTGGTAACAGTAACAACTTCCTGCGCAAGCTCGGGGTTAACGCCGCCGGCGTTTGCAACAAGATTTACAAGATCCAGCTTCTGCGCCTCGGAAATGTAGTCGGTATAAATGACCGCTGCAATGGAAAGCGCCTCAATGTCGTAGCCTGCCTTTTCCACCTGCTCCTTGTAGGTGTCAACAAGATAGGTGTTTGAAACGGAGTTTTCCGACCATGCGCCGTTGCCGTTTGTATCGCCTGTAGGATAGGTGTCGTCGGCATTTGTTTCAACGCCAACAACACCGCCGTCAACGGTAGTTCCGCCCGAAGCCTCGGTAGCGTCGCCGTGCTGAAGAACGCCTGTGTTTCCGTTGCCGTCTGCGGAGTAATTTGTGTTTTCCGAGACCTTTTTATCAAAGTCAAGCACACTGTTTACCGCAACGGAAACTCCGTCTTCGCCGTAAATGGGAATAAGAAGCTCAAGTATCTTATTTTTTATGGTATTTTCAAGATTCGTCTTGAAGGCGAACTTTCTTGTTTCATCGGCTACAACGTCAATGGGAGTTTCCCCTGCTATCTGAGGTATTCCGTAGCTGTCGGTTATGGAGATATTTTCCTCGGCAAGTCCGCTGTAGCTCATCTGAACGATATGGGTTATACCCTCTATCTGTTCGTTGGTAAGAGTTACATTCTTGGCAAGATACACAACGACCGCAGCCGTGGGATACTGCCTGAGCGAAGAAATGACCGTATTTTTCTGTTCCGGTATAGAGAGCGTGACCGTAGCCTTTTCAACGCCATCCAAAGAGCCGATTATGGCGCTGAGACGGCTTTCAAGAGCCATTCTTGCATATTCCTTCTTCTCCGATTCGGTGGAGAACATATCAACATTGGAGGTATAAAGCTCGTATGTAAGGTTGCTCTTGGGGTAGCCAAGCTGTGCCATCTGCATAGTCAGCATATCCTCCGTTCCCTTAAGAACGGTAACGGTGCCGCCGGATTTAAGGCTTACGTCGTAGCCCAACTCCTGTATCTGCGCAGCGATTTCCGAAGCCTCGGCGGTGTCCAGACCCTCATAAAGAACAACATAATCCTTTTTGTTAAGGATAATTGCTACTATGACAGCAATAAGGACTATTGCAACAAGCACCGCTATATATGCAATCTTTCTTTTCTTTTCCTGGGCGTCCCAGAACTGCTTAAAAGAAGTCTGTATCTTTGAAAGCTGTTCTTTCATATCCATTTTATGATTTTTCCTTCCCGATTATATACGCAGTATAATTTACATTGAGATCTGAAGCACCTGATTATAAGCGTCCACCGCAGCATTCTTGACCGCAACAAAGGTCTCAACGGCAACGGCAGCCTTAGTCATGTTGTTGTATATGGTATGCAGATCGTCGATGTCGCCCTGAATGATCTTTACAGCGTCCACCTGGGTCTGAGCCTGAGTTTCCTGAACGTCGTTGAAAATTTCCCTGAACACGTCGGAAAACTGCGGAGTGTCTTCTGCAACTTTTTCAGCCTTTTTCTCCTCGTCAAAAACAGAATTTACGGGAGAGATAGTGCTTGAAATAGGAACTATAAACATAATATATCAACCTTTCCGATAGGTAACTTATCTTCCGTTAAGGCTCATAGCCTTTGTGAGCATAGCCTTGACCGCTGCAATGGCGGATGCGTTGGCTTCGTAGGAGCGCTGCGCAGCAAGGAGGTCTATCTGCTCCTTAGCGTTGTCAACATTGCTCTTGTATATATATCCGTCCTCGTCCGCAAGGGGATTGTCCGGCTCATAAACGGGAACGAAAGGAGCGTCGTCGTCAATGACCTGTGCAACGGTAACACCTGCGTATTTGTATTTGTCCTTACGGCTAAGGTAATAAGTGCCTTTGCTGTACTTGGGGCCGTCGTCCTCTTCCGAAAACTTGTAAAGAACATCGCTGAATTTCTTTTTTTCGGAGAATACCACAAGCTGGCGGCAGTAGGGGTCTGCCCCCACAGCTGTGTTGTAGGTCTCCTGGTTGGCAATGTTCTGAGAAATTATATCTATTCTCAGACGCTGCGCCGAAAGAGCGGAGCCGCCTATATCAAGAGAGCTTAAAAACGACATAAGAACGCCTCCTCACATCACTTTGTAATAGCCGACCGTATCATAGCGTAGTTGTTGTTCATCTGATCCATCATAGCGCTGTACTGATACTGAACGTCAGCAAGGTCGAGCTGTTCCTTTTCCATATCCACGTTGTTTCCGTTAAGGAGCTGGTTGGTGTTTGTTTCATAAGTCGTTGAAACAGACAAAGAAATGTCGCCGCCCTTGTCCTCATCGGGGGTATGGTATTTACACTTGCATTTTTCTTTAAGTATTATGCCGAACTCAACAGTCTTAGCCTTGTAGTCGGGTGTAGAGCTGTTAGCGATATTATTTGAAATGACCTGCTGCTTGTACCATGCAGCGTCAAGAGCCTGCTCCGAAAGGCTCTGTATTTTACTGTCAAAAAGACCCATAATATGACCATATCCGCTTACTCTGCGAGAATATGTACTCCTTTCGATATAACAAATTTGTTTTTTACAAAAGAGAAATTCCAAAAGGGTATGCTTCGCCCATATGGAATATAATACTCCTATATTAGTATAACTTATTTTTCGAATAATTACAAGAGTAAATGTTAATTTTGCCGGGTTATAATATCACAATTTTTTAGCAAAAAATATATGGATTTTTTCTAAATATCACAAGGAATATCACGAACAAACAGTATTTTCCGTGTTTTTATGTCAATTTTTAGTGCATTATGCACAATTTTTTGGGCACTTATACAGTCTGAATAAGCGAAGGAACAATATACCCAAGGTCAAAAAGCCAGAAATTACAAAAAAAGCACACAATCGGTTCATTACCCTTTGACCGATCGTATGCTCATTAAAACACCTTATTTTTCATCGTGCTTAGGAAGACTGCGCCTTGCAATGGCTATCTTGATTATCTCCTTCATGACCTCTCTGCGGCTGCCGGATCTCATCTCCTCAGCTTTTTTCAGGTCGCCCGGCTCTCTTACCTTTACGGAGATGTAAGGTATTGTGTCCAAAGCGTCCGCCATAGCCTCAGCAAAGCATTTTCCGCAGGTGCAGCAGTGAAACCTTTTCAAAGCGTTCGGAAGTATTTCGGTAATAAGCTCCGAGCTGACGCATATCTCGGAAGCAGGCTTCGCAGCCTTCTGTCCGCCGCTGTTTTTGTGCATCGTTATATCCTTTTCGCTGCGCACAGGCTCTTCAGCCGTCTCCTTCACAGCGGAGGGCGAAGAACGCATTTCTATGACAGACTGCTTGAATTCGTTGTCAAGCATAGGGTTCACCGCAAGATTCCCCCCTGTAAGCAGCTTCATCACCGCATCGGTCTTATGGGATATGTTTTTCTGTGCGTTTCCTGCCATACGCCGCTCCTTTCGCTTATTTCAATTACTTTTTCTTTGCAATTTCGGGATAAAGATATTCGCAGACCTTTATATAGTCCCTTGCTGCACGGCAGTTCGGAGAATATGTGGTAATGACCTCCTGATGAGCGGGAGCCTCGGCAACCGCCACGGAAACGGAGATCTTATCTTCCAACACCACAGTTCCAAGCTGGTCGGCAACTATCTGCACCATTTCCGCCACTTCATTGGCAAGCTTCTGCTTCGCAACGTACTTTGTCAGCAGTATGCCTCTTATGTTCAGCTTTTTATTATAGTATTTCTTCACTGCAAGTATAGTTTCACGGAGCTGCGCTATTCCCTGCAAAGAAAGTATCTCCGGCGTCATTGGGATAATAAGGTCGTCTGCGGCGGTATAGGCGTTTATGGTAAGCACCGACAGCGCAGGGGGCGTATCTATGATAATGTAGTCATATTCGTCCTTTACGCTTTTAAGTATCTCCCTGAGTATATATTCACGCCTTTCCGCAGGCAGCTCAAGCTCACTTCCCGAAAGAAGTATGTTTGAGGTAATAACATCGCAAATATGGGTGGTCTTTATAGCGTCCCTTATATCGCAGGTCTTTTTCATAACATCGTGAATGGTGTAGCCTCTGTCCTCCGTTCCGAGGGAAAAGGACAGGTTGCCCTGAGGGTCCATATCTATTGCAAGGACGGACTTGCCCCTGCTTCTGAAAATACCTGCAAATGCAGCACAGGTGGTAGTTTTGCCCACGCCGCCTTTCTGGTTAGTTACAACAATTACGGTAGCCAATTACATTCCTCGTTCCGTTAAAACATTTTGCTGTTTCTTTCCTTTAGCTTTTCCCTTTCGGCAAGCTGACATTCAAAAACATATCTTGCAAGCCGTTCCTCCTGCGCCTGAGTTATGTTAAGGAAACGGCAGCCGTAGCCGTCCACTATATCGCTGTCAGGCTTTTTCTGCGCTCTGAGTATATCCGTAAGCAACTCCATTTCCCCTTCCATAAAGCTCAGCATGACCTGATCGCCCTCTTCAAAATCGAAGTCGGAGCGGAAATAAACGCCGCCAAGGTTAAGATTCACCACGCCCACCGTCACAGGCTCGTCAAAGGTGACCATTTCCTCATTGCGGATATAAAAGGGGATAATTGCGTTGAAGGAAACGTTTATCTTGAAGGAATGCCGCCGTTCCTCAAGAGCGATACCCTCTCCCACATGGAAATTTATCTGATATTCCGTGGAAAGGTCAATGGAGGTGGTGTACTTCATTCTTGTTCCGTTTATGTATTCAAAGACTGTATCGATATATTCTCCCTTTGAGATGAGAGGGAATCCCGAGCCCTTTAGCATGACCAGATCCTGACCCTTTATCTTAAAAAAGTCCTTGGGAAAGGACACCGATTTGGTCGTTACCAGCAGCCGTCCCTTCTGGTCATAAATCAGAACTCTGCTGATCTTATCTTTATTTATCATCTGAGTTTCCCCCATCGACGCTTCGTATATATATCTTTAGCCGCTGCATAAGCGCAGGTTTTTTTACGCTTATGCAGAGCATAGTTCTGCTGAAGAATATAAAGTGATATATGATTAATTATATCCGAAAATCCGTCATTTTGCAACCGTTTTCCACAATGTTGTACATTCTTATGCAAACTGCTTTTATTTTTTAGTGATTTATAACAAAACCCCGTGGGGCGCTGTACAATTCCGGCTTCGGATAGTATAATAATATTAGAGAAAAACCGATAAAATCACAGCATACAGCTGAAATACTAATTCTAAAGCGTTCTATAGACAAGGACGGCAGATAGAATTTTGTCAATCAAGGAAAGTGACCGCAGGCGGGCTTGCCGCCCGGCAAGGGAGCTTGACGCAGAGTGACGAAATTATAGCTGTCGTATCTGTCTATAGGTTGGTTTAGAATTAGTATGAAGGGAGGGCAAAGCGTGAAGAAGACCTTTCATGTCAACGAAAAAATAATATCCGCAAAGTACAACCGCAGGCTTTTTCTTGTTAACCTGCCCTCTCTGAGCGTTCTTGTATCTCTCCTTGCCATAGTGCTTATTTTCAGCGTTTTCGGCAATGCTTCTCTGCCCGAAGCCATGTACCGCTATATTTTTTACGGTACATATTTCTGTGTGCTTTACAGCTTTGTGACCTGCCTTATAGGCTCTGTTATAGCGGATATTTCCGTTAAAGCCCATAAAAAGCACACATACATTGAGATCTCCGACTCCTGCCTTATCCTTTCACAGCACAGCTGCACAAGATTCTGCGAAGGCAGGCTGCGAAGCTACAAAAAGCTGTGGATAATCGACCTTAACGATATTGAGGACGTTGAATGTCTGCAAAACAGCATTGTAATAACAGCCAAAGCAAGATATTTCGACCAGGACGCCGACTGGCTGGGCTACGTCCGGACGGAAAACGGCGTTGATTTCGACAACTGGTGGTATAATTCCAACGGCGGAGCAACGGTTCATTCTGCCGAAATAACGGATTACTACACCAGCGGCGAAAGGATAGCGCAGCGCATAAGGCTCTGCTCCGAAAAAATATCCGAGCGCACCAGAAAGCGTGAGGAATACCGCCGCCGTATGCTTGAAATAGCAGGAAACACCAATCATAAAAGAGGAATTTCCGACAAGTACAAGCCTGCACGGAGAAAATTCAGATAAGGGGAATATGATTCGCTATGAGACCGCTTGAACTTACTTTATCCGCCTTCGGACCCTATGCAGGAGAAGAACACATCGACTTCCGCCGCTTGGGTACGGGCGGACTTTATCTTATTTCCGGCGATACGGGGGCAGGAAAGACCACCGTTTTCGACGCAATAACCTTCGCCCTCTATGGCACCGCCAGCGGAAGTGTGCGCAGTCCTGCCATGTTCCGCAGCAAGTATGCCGAGGACAACACCAAGACCTTTGCCCGGCTTGTTTTTGAATACGGCGGAAAAATATACAGCATAAAGCGCACCCCCGAATACACCCGTGCTTCGCTGAAAAAGTCAAAAAGCGGCGTTGCTACGGAACGTGCGGAGGCTGTACTCACCCTGCCCGACGGCTCGGTCGTTACGGGAGTTGCAAACGTCAACAAGGCGGTAACGGAGCTTATCGGACTTGACAAAGACCGCTTTTCACAGGTTGCAATGCTCTCACAGGGCGAATTTCTTAAGCTGCTCCTTGCTTCAACTCAGGACAGAAGCGCCGTTTTTCGCAGCATTTTCCGCACGGAGAAATATCTTGCCCTGCAAAAGCATATCCGTGAGGATCTTGACCTTGCGGACAAAAGCAGAAAAGCCGCCTCGGATGAGCTGTCAAGGCAAATTTCCGCTCTTTCCTGCGGTACAAGCAGCCCTTGCACCGAAAAACTGGCTGAAATGAAAGAAAATCCCCTTTTATTCGGAACGGAGGAGATACTTGCTCTTGCAAAAAGCATTTCCGATTCGGACAAGGCTTCCGCAAAGGCTGCGGAGGAACGCCTTAACGCTCTCGGCAAAATCCTTGAAGAAATAAGCGTAAGGCTGGGTCGTGCGGAGATGCGGCAAAGCGCCCAAAAGAAGCTTGAAGCCGCCGAAAAGGAGCTTGAAGCAAAAAAAGCGGAGCATCCCTCCCTTGAAGCCGCCCTTGCCGAAGCGGAAAAGGCATATCCCGAATGTGAGAGCCTTGCGGCGGAAATAAGCCGTGAAAGGGAACGCCTTGCAGACTACGGCACTTTGAAAAAATACCGTTCGGACAAGACTGCTGCCGAAAAGGAGCAAAGCCGCAATGCTGTTCTTAAAACAGAAGCGGAGGAAAAGTCGGCGGCGGTATCAAAGCAGCTTGGAGAATACCGTCTTGAACTTGATACGGTAAAAAGCGCATCTGCCGAATATGAACGCATAATGGCGCAGAGAAGCATTGCCGCCCGTGAGATAAATCAGCTTAAAGCCCTTGCCGACGAAGTAAAAAAGCATATGGATCTTGAAGCCGAAGCGGAAAATGCAAGGAAAGCTTACATTGCCGCAGAAGCCGGGGCGGAGCAAGCAGAAGCCCTGTACCGACATATGGAAAAGCTGTTCCTTGACGAACAGGCAGGAGTGCTTGCAAGGGGACTTTCGGAGGGTATGCCCTGTCCCGTCTGCGGCTCGGTATCACACCCCTGTCCTGCGGTATTTTCCGACAAGGCACCCTCGGAACAGCAGCTTGACAAGGCACGGACGGTATCTGCCGATACAAGAAAGAAAGCCGCCGAAGCCAGCCGCAACGCAGGAGAGCTTACAGGCAGAAGCGACACCCTTAAATCCGCAGTAACGGAAAAAGCGGAGGAACTTCTCGGCAAAACCGAGTTTGAGAACATCAAGCCTGTGATAAAGGAACGCTACAAGTCGGCGCAGGAACACTATAAACAGCTTACCGAAGCAGCGGCAGCGGAAGAAGCCAAGGAAAAGCGCCGTCTTGCCCTTGAAAAACTGATACCCGAAGCCGAAGCGGAGCTGAAAAGCCTTGAAAGCGCAGTATCGGGTCACGCAAGCCGCATCGCCGCCCTTGAAGCGGAGATAAAGGCTGTTGAAGAAAATATCGTCAAGCTGTCCCGTACCCTTAAATATCCCGATGAAAAGGAAGCCAAGGAGCATATAGCCGCTCTTGAAAGCAAAAAGGAGCTTATAAAAAGCCGTTACGAGGGGGCTAAGAAAGCCTTTGAACAGCTTGACGGTGAAATAAAGAGCCTTTCCTCCGCCGCAGACGCCTACAAAACTCAGCTTGAAAACACGGAAAAGGAGGATACCGCCGCACTTGCCGAAGAAAAGCGCACCCTTACCGAAGAAAAGCAGGCTCTTGACAGGCAGCGTGTAGAAGCCCTGTCCCGTCTTGCCGCAAACAGTGCCGCAGAAGGACGCATTTCCTCTGCCGCAGCGGAGCTTGAAAAGCAGGAAAAACGCTGCTCAATGCTGCGCCCTCTCAGCGACACCGCAGGGGGAACTATTACGGGCAAGGAAAAAATAACCCTGGAGACCTACGTTCAGACGGCATATTTCAAGAAAATAACCGACCGCGCCAACGTGCGCTTCCTTGAAATGAGCGATGGAAGATACGAGCTTGTGAGAAGCACCGAAGAAGGCGGTCTGCGAGGCAAAAGCGGTCTGGAGCTTGACGTTGCAGACCATTACAACGGCTCTGTCAGAAGCGTAAAGACCCTTTCAGGCGGTGAAGCCTTTGAAGCCTCCCTTTCCCTTGCTCTGGGACTTTCGGACGAGATACAAGCCTCCGCAGGGGGCATACGCCTTGACACGATGTTTGTGGACGAAGGCTTCGGCTCTCTTGACGAGGAGGCGCTGAACCGTGCGGTCAACGCTCTTTGCAGGCTTTCCGCTGGGGGCAGGACGGTGGGCATTATCTCCCACGTTGCGGAGCTTAAAGAAAGGATAGAAAATCAGATAGTCATTTCCAGAGACAAGCGCTCGGGATGCAGCCATATAAGAGTGGAGTGTGGAAAGTGAAGAGTGGAGTTTGAAATGTGAAAAGTGGAGTGTGGAAAGTGGAATTATTGTGTCCGCCTTCGGAGGAAGATTTTATACTAATACTAAATTCATATCGTTCTATAAATAAATGGGGATTAGTATAATTCCGAATTCCGCATTCCGCATCCCGAATTTAAAAATCTCCACTCTTCACACTTCATACTAATAACCATTTGTTCTATGGATAAAGACGGTGGATAGAATACGTCCAATCAAGGAAAACGACCGCAGGCAGGCTGCCGCCTGTCAAGGGAGTTTGACGACGAGTGGTGCAATTATAGCTGCCAAATTTATCTACAGGTTAAATGAGGATTAGTATAAATTCATATCGTTCTATAGATAAATGGGGATTAGTATAATTCCGAATTCCGAATTTAAAAATCTCCACTTTTCACTTTCCAAATTCCAAATTAAAACAGCAGTCCTGCCGCACTTTATTGCACGGCAGGACTGCTGTTTTTTTATCTTTTTATATATAAACTTTCCTTAGTTCAACACATAGATATTGACCTGCTTTGCGCCCCAGTCGCAGCTTGCGTCATAGCTTTCCATGAAAAGGTCAACAAGTATCCTTCCGTCAAGGAGCGCTGTACCCGTGTCTGCGGCAATAGCATAGCCGTACACATACTTTCCGTCTGTGGAAACTATGTAAAGCTCGGTGCCGTAGGGGATAATGCTGGGGTCAACCGCAACGTAGCCCACCTTCACCTGTCTGCCCGAAGCCGTCTTGGCTGTGGGAGAAGCGCTGTATGCGCAGGATTTGCCGGTAAGAACATCGCTGTAGGAGGTGGGAACGCCGTTTTCGTCAAGAGTAAGATAGTCGGGAACTGTAAGCTGTGAAATGCTCATTGCCTCAATGGGGTTTACCTCTGCGGTACCCATAACAATGACTTCGTCAACAGGTTCTTCTGTGACCTCGGTGCTTACAACGCTTGAATCGGTCAGCTTTCCGTCAACGTAGGTGTGCTGAACCACCTTTTCAAGCTCACCCTCTTCACCGTCCACCAGTACCTTGCTGTAACCGATAACATAGTTGTCGTCCTCTTTATACTCGGTAACATAGTCGATAGTTTCAAGCACAACTTCTTCTACTATCTTAACACGGCTTATAACAATATCCGTGGAAAAAGTAAGGGGTTCGGAAAGTCCTACATTAATAAGGTCGTTATCGTCAACATAAACGCCTGCGTCACGAATAGCGTCGGCAACGGTGCCTGTTGTTCTTACGGAACGTGTCTCGCCGTCTGCGGAGACCTTAACATTATAATAAGGATGGGGATTTACAGTAACTGCTTTTTCTCCGTTTGCCAGCGAAGCAAGAGCAACAATATCGGCGTTCAGACTTTCTTCACTTGGGATTAATTTTACTGCGGTCAGTATTGTCAGCAGAATAATTACTGAGCCGATGACAGCGGCAGAAATATATTTTCTCTTTTTAACTTCCTGCAAGCTTTTTAACGGTAGTTTAATCGGTCTGCTCATAATATCTCCTTTTCAAACTAATAGTTACATTACGGTTACAAATCCTGTTTCAAAACAGCGCTATTGTAACCCCTTTGAAACACAGTGCTTATTATAATATTCAAAGTGTAGTTTGTCAAAGTTTTTATACAGACCGTTTTTGGCTATTATGCACAATCAAACGTTTTTCTTTACGTCTTAATAACCAGTTATTTACATTTATAAGTCGAATACCGGCATATTTTTCCACGGAACTTTATGCAAACCTTATAAAAAGCCGAAAAAAACAAAAGGTTTGATTCCAAATAGTGGATTTAAATCATTATTTTACCAGATAAAACGACATTATTACGCCGTTTGTTTAAAAAATTTGCAGTTAAATTAAGCACATTCAACAAAACAAATTTTCTAAAAGGCGGTTTTGTTATCAAAAAAGTAAAATTGGATTTTAAACACTTTTAAAGAGTAAAAATATTCTGCAGCGCTGCTTATACTATTATAAATGTGTAGTGTGAAGAGTGGAGAGTGAAGTATGGAATGTGGAAAGTGGAGAGTGGAAAGTGGAATTATTGTGTACGCCTGTCAAGTGAGCTTTACGCCATTCCTGTTCCATTTTACTGCTGTCTTATACCCCAGCTTTTCGTACCACGGCGCTACGCCCGTAAAATGAATATAGCTGTAATCATAGCCCTCTTCTTTCAGTATTTGTGTTACATTCCTGACCATTGTTAAGCCTATGCCCCTATGACGGTACTCGGGAAGCGTTCCCACACAGCCCGGACCGCCTATTTTCAGCCTGTGTCCGTTTATATCATGCGTTCCCATATCATCAACAAGGCAGAAGCTTGCGATTTTCCCGTCTGTATAGCCGCAGTATATCCTGTTTGTTCCGTCAAAAAACTGCACCCAATCACGGTCAACCTTTTCTGCCGCTTTCTTTATTTCGTCAAGACCGCCCTCATAAAAACCGAAGGAAATGTTCCCTTCCACCGTCTTATCGTATTTATGTATATCAAATTCACTGAGCGAAAGCAGCATTTCATCAAAGAACAAGCCTTCCGGCAGGCTGCGAATAGTATCACTCTCAAAAAAATCCGGATATATCCGTTCAAATAATAAAATGTATCCCTGTTTATCCATATATACTCTCCTTAAAAACTTACAATCAATGCAATTCCACTTTCCACTATTCACACTTCAAATTATTTATACTAATACTAATTCCGAATTCCGCATTCCGAATTTAAAAAAGCTCCACTCTTCACTCTTCACACTCCACACTTAACAAAAGCCGCCCCTGACTATCAAGCCAAGGACGGCAGTATGTTTGTTATGTAAGCGAATAAGCTTAGTTGTTGATGAGCTTGTCTTCGCCGTTCCAGCTGTAGAGCTTTCTGATCTCCTCGCCAACCTTTTCGGAGGGGTGTTCAGCGTGGAGCTTGCGCATAGCCTTGAAGTGAACCTGCTTGCCTGCAGGAGACATATCAAGGAGGAATTCCTTAGCGAATGTACCGTCCTGAATGTCGGAAAGAACCTTCTTCATAGCCTTCTTGGTGTCTTCTGTAATGATCTTGGGACCTGTTACATAGTCGCCGTACTCAGCTGTGTTGGAGATGGAGTATCTCATTCCTGCAAAGCCGCTCTGGTAGATAAGGTCAACGATAAGCTTCATTTCGTGGATACACTCAAAGTAAGCGTTTCTGGGGTCGTAGCCTGCTTCGCAGAGAGTTTCAAAGCCAGCCTGCATAAGAGCGCATACGCCGCCGCAGAGAACAGCCTGTTCACCGAAGAGGTCTGTTTCTGTTTCTGTTCTGAATGTAGTTTCGAGAACGCCTGCTCTTGCGCCGCCGATTCCGAGAGCGTAAGCAAGACCGATGTCTGTTGCATCGCCTGTTGCGTCCTGCTCAACAGCGATAAGACAAGGAACGCCCTTGCCTGCCTGATATTCGCTTCTTACTGTGTGACCGGGTCCCTTAGGAGCGATCATGATAACGTTAACGTCCTTGGGGGGAACGATGCAGCCGAAGTGGATGTTGAAGCCGTGAGCAAAAGCAAGTGTCTTGCCTGCGGAAAGGTTGGGAGCGATCTCCTTCTCGTACATTTCAGCCTGCTTTTCATCGGGGATAAGGATCATGATAACGTCTGCAGCCTTTGTAGCCTCTGCAACGGAAAGAACCTTAAGTCCCTGAGCCTCAGCCTTGGCAGCGCTCTTGGAACCGCTGTAAAGACCAACAACAACGTTAACGCCGCTGTCCTTAAGGTTAAGAGCGTGAGCGTGACCCTGTGAGCCGTAGCCGATGATAGCAACAGTCTTGCCGTCAAGTCTGCTGAGGTCGCAGTCCTGCTGATAATAGATCTTGTTCATTTTATTTTCCTCCATTTATATTATAAAATTTTATCTAAAACCTGTGCAGAAAAATCTGACGCAGAATCAGAAACATTACTTTTTAAGGCTTTCGGGGCCTTTCTGGATAGCGATAACGCCTGTGCGGACGATCTCCTTTATGCCGTAAGGACGAACAAGCTCCTCAAAGCGCTGGAGATGAACAGCCGTATCGGAAATTTCCACCGTAACGGTGCTTGCGGTAAGGTCAACTATCTTTGCACCCATAATATCGCAGATAGTGAAGATCTCGCTTCTCTGCTGGGGATTTGCAGCTATCTTGATAAGCTGAAGCTCTCTTGAAAGAAGCTCGTCCTCGCCCAAAGACTTTACCTTAATAGTATCGATGAGCTTGTTAAGCTGTTTTTCAAGCTGCTGTGCGGTATGCTCGTCGCCGTCTGCAACGATGGTTATACGGGAAACCGCAGGGTCGTCCGTAACGCCCACAGCAAGGCTGTCAATGTTGAAGCCTCTTCTCGAAAAAAGTCCCGATACTCTTGAAAGAACGCCTGCATGGTTTTCAACAAGAACGGAAATTGTATGTTTCATATTAAAACTCCTTATCTCAACGAACAATGTCCGCCGATTATTTAACTTTCATAGTCTTTAATTTATTTACCAGCCCTGTAACAAGCCGCTCCGAGCGTTCGTTTGTTTTCAGCAGCCTGAAAATAAGCAGCCTTACATAATCAGCCGCTCCCAGAACTGCATAAAGCAGGACTGCATAAGCAATAATGCTTATTATCATAATAAAGCATGGCATTGAAGCCAGATCCTTGAACATATCCTTGAAGATATTTTCAAAAACCAAAGGATTAACGTGAATGAGATATATTCCGAACGAGACCGATGCCGAAGCCCTTACGGCTGCCGTAACAAAACAGTTCGTTGTTTTAATGTCCTTTAAAAGCATGAACAAAGAAACTGCCGCAGCAACGGTAAACGGCGAATTGTACGCATATGTGCCGCCTCCCAAATTGGGAAGTACATCTTCTTCAACAGAAGAGACCGTTGCAACATCAAGCAGTACCGAAGATATGCACGGTATCACCGAAGACAGCACATATATGACCGCCCATATTCCTTTTTTTACTCTTATTTCATTTTCCATACGCTTTATGAACGCTCCGGCAAAATAAAGCACCGACAGCCAAAGCGTACTGTAGCCGAACGCCGTATTAAACGGATCGATCTTTCCGGCAAAGGTAAACGGAAGAAAAGAAAAAATGGCAAAAAGCGTAACTATCAGACAAATAAAGCCTTTTTTATCAATATTATCTATAAGTATATTGAAAAACGGAATAAAGAAAAACATTCCGAAATAAGCGGTAAAATACCAGTACTGACCATTCAGCGCCGGCATAAAAACTGCAGCAGCATTTTCGGTTGTTACGGTTTCGGGACTGAATACCGCAAACAGTACGGTTATCAGTCCATTCCACAGAAAAACCTGAAGCCAGAGAGGGATTATTCTTGAATATTTAAAATCCTTTTTCCCGGGAGAATACATAACGTATCCCGTAATAACGGCATAACAGTTCACCGAGCAGTAGCAAAGGGATTCAAGCAGCCACGCCACCCAGTAAGCTGCACTCCCGACAGCAAGATTTTCAAGCACGCCCCCCTGAAGGCATATATGAAGAATAAGTATCATAAGCATTGATACTATTCTTATAAGGTCAATGCCTAATATTCGTCCGTTATCCTTCACAGCCGCACCTATGCCGTTAAAGCGTGCTTTCATTTTTGAATACGTTACATTCAAGCAGATAGGGCTTGTCGGACTTTACAAGATGCTCGATAGCCGCTTCCGCCTCAGCCATAGTGCTGACACATTCCGACTCTATGCCGTAAGCCCTTGCAAGCATTGCAAAATCGGGGTTGCCCTCGGTAAGATGAACAGCTATCTGATTGTCCTTATAAGCCTTGGTCTGAAGCTCTCTTACCATTCCGAGACGGTTGTTTCTCATAACGATTATCTTAACGGGTATGTTTTCCTGAACGATAGTCGCCATTTCCATCATCTGCATCTGGAACGAGCCGTCGCCGCAAATAACCACGACCTGTGAATCGGGGGAAGCCATTTTCGCTCCCACAGCCGCAGGAACGGAATAACCCATCGTTCCCATTCCTCCGCTTGTGAGGAAACGTCCGTCTTTCTTTATGTTAAAGTTGTTGCATGCCCAGATCTGATTCTGACCGACATCGGCAACGCATACCGTGTTGTCAGGAAGAGCATCGGACAGCTTCCGCAGAAACATCTTCGGGTTAACGTAGCCCTCGGTCTCGTTTTCGGAGGGAACGGTGTTCTTTACCTCGTTAAGCTCCGCAAGCCACTCCGGTCTGTCGGTTTTTTCAATATATCCCGTAAGCTCGGAAAGAATGCTCTTGCAGTCGCCTACAAGGGGAATATCCGTAGCAATGTTTTTGCCTATTTCGGCAGGGTCTATATCAATATGTATTATCTGTGTAGTTTCGGCAAGGAAGCTTGGTGCGGTGACCGCTCTGTCGCCTACTCTTGCGCCGATAAGAAGCAGGGTATCGCACTGCTTTACCGCATGATTGGCGGTCTTTACGCCGTGCATACCAAGCATACCCATATAAAGAGGATGCTCCGTTGGGAAAATGCTAAGTCCCATCATTGTGGAAACAGCCGGGATACCCGATTTTTCGGCAAGTGCGATAAGCTCGTCCTTTGCATTTGAGGAGAAAACTCCGCCGCCTGCGCAGATAAGAGGTTTTTCCGACTTCATAAGAGCCTCGGCAATGCGCTTTATCTGCATTGTGTTGCCCTTTACGGTAGGCTTATAGGACCTAAGCTCCACGCTTTCGGGGTAGCTGTAGTTTATAAGGGTCTGCTGAACATCAAAAGGAACGTCAATAAGAACAGGACCCTTTCTGCCCGTTCCGGCAATATGGAAAGCCTCCTTGAAGATACGGGGAATATCCTCCGCATTCTTTACAAGGTAGCTGTACTTTACAAAAGGCTCCGCTGCGCCTGTTATGTCCACTTCCTGAAAAACGTCGCAGCCTATCTGGTCGGTGGAGACCTGACCTGTGATGCAGATTATGGGGATACTGTCCGCATAAGCCGTAGCAATGGCGGTAAGAAGGTTAGTTGCACCCGGACCCGATGTTGCGATACATACGGCAGGCTTGTTTGTCATTCTTGCATAGCCGTTTGCGGCGTGTCCTGCATTTGCTTCGTGGCGAACGAGAACATGGTGTACATCACTCTTTGAAAGCTCGTCATAGAAAGGACAAATGGCAGCTCCGGGATAACCGAAGACGACCTTGACCCCCTCTTGCTCAAGACATTTAACCATAGCAGCAGCAGCTTTAATCATTTCAGTCATCCAATCACTCCAATACATTTTATAAAATTCAGGTTTTCATAAACCTATACTATAATATTATATAAAATCTTTCCTGTAAAGTCAATCATTATTTTATTAATTTACATTAGTGTAACATTACTGTTTGTTATATAGGATATAACCGCAGAAGTGTGAAGTGTGGAGAGTGGAGAGTGAAATGCGGAAAGTTGAAAGTGCAAAGTGGAATGTGGAATTAATTTCAACTTTCAACTTTCCACTTTCAATAAATGTTCGGTAAGCTCGGAAACAAAGGAATAGCTGTCCTTTACGCCGAGGTTTTCGGGGGTAACGGCTTTTCCGGCAACAAGCAGGGGAACATACTCTCTTGTGTGGTCGGTGCCCTTGAAACAGGGGTCGCAGCCGTGGTCGGCGGTAACCATTACAACATCCTCCTCCCCCAGCTTGCCTAAAAGCTCCCCGAACTTCACATCAAAGGCGTTAAGCGCCTCGGTATAGCCTTTTACATCACGCCTATGACCGTAAACCATATCAAAATCCACAAGATTCACAAAGCAAAGCCCGTGAAAATCTCTTTCTGCGTAAGCAAGGGTCTTTTCCATACCGTCGGCATTGTTTTTTGTGCGTACAAACTCCGTTATGCCCTTTCCTGCAAAAATATCGTTTATCTTTCCAACCGCAATAACGTCCATTCCTGCGTTTTTTATCCTGTCAAGCATAGTTTCACCGGGCGGCAGCAGGGAAAAATCGTGTCTGTTTGAGGTGCGGACGAAATCAGGGTACTTTCCCGTAAAAGGACGGGCAATAACTCTGCCTACGCTGTGCTTTCCCGTAAGAATTTTTCTGGCAATTTCACAGTATTCATACAGCTTTTCCACGGGAACAATATCCTCGTGAGCAGCTATCTGGAAAACGCTGTCTGCGGAGGTGTAAACTATCAGCTTGCCCGTTTCCATATGCTCTTTGCCGTAGTCCTTTATTACCTCCGTTCCCGAATAGGTCTTGTTGCAGAGAACTCCCCTGCCCGTTTCACGGCTGAAACGCTCAATAACTTCATCGGGGAAGCCGCCCGGATAGGTGGGCAGCGGTTCGGGAGATACTATTCCCGCAAGCTCCCAGTGACCGATAGTAGTGTCCTTGCCCATGGATTTTTCACGGAGCTTTGCATACTTGCCCGTAGGGTTCTGAACAGGCGCACCGAAGCTTATGCCGTCTATGTTGAAAAGTCCTGCCGCAGCCATATTGGGAACGTTCAATGCACCTGTTTTAAAGCAGGAGCCGAAGGTGTCCGCACCAACATCGCCGAATTTGTCTGCGTCCGGTTCAAAGCCTATGCCTGCGCTGTCAAGAACGATAAGAAATACTCTTTTCACGCTAAAAACCTCCTAAAAATTATGCTTCCGCAAACACACGGAAGCATAAAGTCATATTTTTGTGTAAAAGGTCAGTCGATAGTTACGCCAAGCTGCTTTAAATAATCCTTGGTATCCTTGTCGACCTGCTTTGTATCTGCATAATAGTCGGAAAGGGACGAACCCTTGCGGTATACAAACACAGTAAAGGTGCAGCAGTCATCGTTGGAGTTTGTCTGACAGCCCTTGGTTATCACCTTTTTGGATTTTTTTGCCGCTTCATCAAGAATATCGAAAAGCTGCTCGGAATTATTCTTCTTTATATAGCTAAGGAAGCTGCTGTAAGCGTTTTTATCGGAAAATTTAATGGTAACAACGGATTTTCCCTTTGATACAGCCTTGGCTATCTGATTTACAAGAAGGGTCTTTGCCTCGCTGTTGGAAGAAGCCACCAGCTTGTTTCTGGCATAATAGTTCTTGCTGTCGTCCGTTGCCGCAGGTACCTTGTATTCGCACTTGTCGGGAGTGTGGCTCTTGTTCATCACTTCATCGCTTACCATAAAGTATTCGTAGGTGCTGTTTTCAACAAGATTTGAAACGGGGTCGTTCCATGTAACGTCAACGTTATACCACTTTTTGTTGTAGTAGACCTTATTCCACATATGTGATTCGCCGCCGGCTCTGCCGATAACGTTGACCGTTCTTATACCTGCTTTGCGGCAGATATAAGCAAAAGCCTGAGCGTAGCCCTCGCAGACAGCCTCACCCTTTGCCATTGCGCCGTAAGCGTAATGTGCGGTCTTTGCGTCTTCAACATATTCCGTTTTCTTGATAAGGTAATCGTGTATATACTTTATCTTCGTATAGGCGGAAGTGTCCTCGTCAAACTTCTTTATGACCGTATCTGCCGTTTTATCCATGGCAGCCAGCATTTTGTCGTAGCTTTCCTTGCTGAAATTGTACTCGAAATTTATCTCGGCGCTGTTTGCATAAATGGCTCCGCCGCTGATATTTTTCAGGTTAAAGGTAAGCACATCGTAATAAAACATAGTATTTGCAAATTTATTAATAGTATCCTCTTTAATGGAGCCTTTGATCTTGACGCTGCTCTTTTTGTTGATAACAGCCTCTCTCATCTGCAGATACCAGCCCTGTTCCTTTTCACTCAGCAGCGAATAGTAATAAGGAAGCATGGATTTTTCAAGAGAAGTCTCCGCAGCTTCGGCTGTAACAGCCATGTCCAGTTCCGTACCCCCGACGGCAATTCCGCTTACAACAGAGAACGCCATAAGCATACATAAAAGTACCGAGATAAGTTTTTTCATAGCCAATAATCCTTTCTGTATATAATAATGGATTTATACTGCCTGTCAAACATCTATCCCAAGTCCCTTGAGATACTTGAGCGTGTCCTTGTCCAGAAGCTCGGGAACCTTGAAATAATCCGAGATGTCCGTATCTTCGTAGAAAATACATATAGTGTATGTATAGCAGTCTTCATTTTTAAAGCTCTGCATACCCTTGGTTATAATGTCTGCGCCACTTTTTTTCTTTGCGGCGGCAAGCATTGAAAGCGCCGACTTTGAGTTATTCTTCTCAAAATAGGAAACAACGGCTTTGTAGGTCTTTTCGTCCGTCATTCGCACGGAAGCTGTGAGCTTTCCTTTTTTTGCGGCAGAGGCTATCTGCGCCGTAAGAATGTTCTTAGCCTCGGTAACGCTTGAAGCCACCAGCTTGTTCCTTGCAAAATAGCTGTTTCCGCTGTCCTTTGCCGCCGGCGAAGAGAAGCCCACCGGCTGTTCGGTATGGGTAAGCCCCATAAGAGCGTCATCCACCATAAAATAATTATATGTGGCATTTTCACGGAAGTTCGTAACAGGGTCGTCCCATGTAACGTCAACATTGTACCATTTTCCGTCATAAAGCACCTTATTCCATGTGTGATGTTCCCCCGACGCATCTCCCGTAACGCTGACGGTTTGGATCCCTGCCTTTCCGCAAAGGTAAGCAAAAGCGCCTGCGTAACCGTCACAGACCGCATATCCCTCGCACAAAGCACCGTAAGCGTAATGGCTGAACGGTTCGCCGTCCCTGTACTCGGTATGTTCCGTAAGATAGTCGTGAATGTACTTTATTTTTGCGTAATCGGAGGTGTTCTTCTTGAATTTGGCAGTTACCTTTTTGGCAGCTTCCTCCATGCCTCCGAGCATATCCTCGTAATACTCGTTGTCAATGCCGTATTCAAACATCACCTCAGTCCTGCTCGGATAACGCATACCGTCCACAGCGGCAAGGTTGAAGGTAAGAGGGTCGCTGTAAAACAGGGTGCCGATAAGTCTTCTGTAGCTTTCCTCCGACAGAGTACCCATGAGCTTTGCGGAGGGCTGCTCCGACATGACCGCCTTTCTCAGCTGAAGATAGAGCCGCTGCTCATCCTTGGTCATAAGGCTGTAATAATAGGGCAGAAGCTCCTTTTCCGGGGAAACGGAAGCCGCTTCCGCCGTAATTGCTGTGCCGAAGCCGTCTTCCGCAGGTATTACCGCCGCAGAGCAGAACGCCAGCGCTGCACAGAGCACAAAAGAAACAATTTTTTTCAATTTAACTATCCTTTCATAAATAAAAGCGAACGTATAATCATTAATATTTTAACATATCAAATCAAAAATAGCAATATATTTTTTGTATTTTATGCAATTTTTACATTTGTCATACTAATAACCATTTGTTCTACGGATAAAGACGGCGGATAGAATACGTCCAATCAAGGAAAACGACTGCAGGCAGGCTGGCGCCTGTCAAAGGAGTTTGACGCAGAGTGGGCGTATTATAGACACCGTATTTATCCATAGGTTAAATGGTTATTAGTATCAAAAATATGCGGAAGCGGCAGGCGTAAAAAAGGTTACAATACATTTACAATTTGCCGCCTTTAAGGTTACAG
>JALEJQ010000055.1 GCA_022769565.1 Oscillospiraceae bacterium | reverse complement strand
ATAAAGACGGTGGATAGAATACGACCAATCAAGGAAAACGACCGCAGGCAGGCTGCCGCCTGTCAAGGGAGTTTGACGCAGAGTGGGCGTATTATAGCCGCCGTATTTTATCCATAGGTTAAATGGTTATTAGTATTATATAGCGTACTTTGTCATATATTCTTCTTCAAGGCGTACATAGTCCCCGTCCTTTGCGGCGTGGGCGTTCTGTATGAATTCGTGGCGGTTGATAACGTTATTGTTCTTCTGTGAACCAATAACATAAACCGCAATATTTGAGCAGTGGTCGGAAATTCTTTCAAGGTTGATAAGTATGTCAAGGAAGTTTACGCCGCTTTCAACAACGCACTTGCCCTGTTTAAGGCGCTCGATATGTCTTGCTTTAAGAGTTTCGTTAAGATAGTCGATAGTTTCTTCAAGGGGCTCTATCTTTGCAGCCGTTTCGGTATCGTTGAACTCGGCGGCTCTTATCGCCATACCGATTATCTCTTCAACGGCATCGGAGATAACGCCAAGCTCCTGCCGTGCGCTTTCGGAGAACCTGATCTCTCCCTCGTCCAGCTTCTGTGCGTCTTCGA
This sequence comes from Oscillospiraceae bacterium, assembly GCA_022769565.1. Taxonomy (GTDB): domain Bacteria; phylum Bacillota; class Clostridia; order Oscillospirales; family Ruminococcaceae; genus UMGS363. The sequence continues at coordinate 30,612 of JALEJQ010000055.1, read as the reverse complement.
TAAGATTCATTGTATAGTCGCCGATACGTTCAAACTCCGATGTAAGGTGCAGAAGCTCCGTTACACGGCGGTTTTCGTAGTCAGTAAGCTCGCAGTCGTTTATCTTCACAAGATAAGCGTTGAGCCTGTCCTCCATACGGTCAATGCTTTCTTCATTTTCGCTGACCTTTGCAAATATTTCGTGGTCAAATTCTTCAAAAAGGTTTCTCATATGTCCGAAATTGTACAGCGCCAGTTTGCCCATTGCAACTGCGGTAAGACCTGCCTGCTGGATAGCGAGAGAGGGGGAAATAAGAAGTCTGTCTTCAAGTGTGGGAGCGGTAATATCCGCATCTGCGCCGCTTTCGTCCTTGCTTTCTTTATCCCGTATAGTCCATATTGCCAGCTTTTCAAGGAGCTTTGTAAAGGGCATAAAGCAGATAGTCACCACAACGTTGAAGAAGGTATGGAAGTTTGCGATTCCGCCCATATCTATAGGCTCACTCCAGAAGGAAAAGCCCACAAGTCCCTGGATAAGATACACTGCAATAAGGAACAGGATAGTTCCTATGATATTGAAATAAAGATGTATTGCAGCCGCACGTTTTGCGTTTTTGCCTGCGCCAACTGCGGAAATAATAGGCGTTACGCAGGTTCCTATGTTCTGACCCATAATTATGGGGAACGCAGCGGAGAACGTAAGCGCTCCCGTTGTTGAGATAGCCTGCAGTATTCCAACTGAAGCGGAGGAGCTTTGGAGAAGAACGGTAACTACCGCACCAACAACTACTCCCAGGAAGGGATTTGTAAGGGTAGCGAAAACGTTTCTGAAGGCTTCTATTTCGGAAAGAGGACTTACGGCTTCGGTAAGGGAAAGCATACCTGTGAAAAGTATTCCCACGCCGAGAAGTATCTCGCCTATGGTTTTCTGACCGTCCTTTTTGGCAAGCATAAATATCACTATGCCCACTGCTGCGATAAAGGGTGCAAGGGTACTGGGGCTGAGCAGACCTAGCGCCGCTCCCACGCTTGCGTTGTTTTCAAGGTCGCCAAGACGAAGTATCTGTCCCGTAATGGTGGTACCTATATTTGCGCCCATAATAACGCCTATTGCCGATGAAAGCCTTAATATTCCGGCATTTACAAGACCTACCACAATGACCGTAGTGGCTGCCGAGCTTTGTATAGCCGCCGTTACAAGTGCGCCGAGAAGAACGCTTTTCACAACGTTGTTCGTCAGCTTTTCAAGCACCTTTTCCATACGTCCGCTGGACAGCTTTTCAAGGCTTCCGCCCAGCACATTCATTCCGTAGATGAACAGTGCGATACCGCCCACGGCACGGATAATAATAGTTACAATTTCAAATCCGCTCATTTTACATTCAACCTCCGATAATTTCTCCGTCAATTACCGATTTACGCTCATTTAACTTTATCTTTACACAAAACAATTATAACACACCAAAATCAAAATGTATGTAAAATTTTTAAAGAAAAGTATTTTCTGTTTTTTCAACATATTAACAAAACTCTTCACCGTATTTTTTGACAATTCCGCCAAGGCGCAGTTTTTTGTTATGTAAAGTTTACTCATATGTCTTGATTATTGAACAATAATATAGTATAATGAAATATTATCAAAACGATACCAAGGAAATGCAGAGCTTTATAGAGCAAAAACGGCGTTTCCTTAGATAAAGGCAGAGTGTTTTATGAAAAAATGGTCCATTGGCAAGCCCTCACCCGAGGTTTCCGCCGAGCTTTCACGAAAAGGCGGTCTTTCTCCCCTGTGCGCTTCTATCCTTGTTTCAAGAGGTATTGACACCCTTGAAAAGGCTCAGGCGTTCTTCAATTCAAACAAAGATGAAGAACCCTTGTCCGACCCTTTTCTTATCAAGGATATGCCCGAAGCCGCCGAGATCATTACAGAAGCTGCCGAGAGTGGCGAGCTTATCTGCATTTACGGAGATTACGACTGCGACGGCATAACCGCCACGGCTATACTTTACTCCTATCTTGAATGCTTCGGCGCAAACGTTACTTATCATATCAATATGCGCAGCGACGGCTACGGTCTGTGCGAATCTGCTGTAAGAAAGCTGGCTGAGGACGGCGTTAAGCTGATAGTTACCGTTGACAACGGAATTTCCGCTGTTGAAGAAGCAAGGCTTGTGAAAGAGCTTGGTATGCGGCTTGTTATTACCGACCACCACCGTCCCGGAGATACGCTCCCCGACGCAGAGGCTGTTGTAAATCCACACAGAACAGACTGCACCTCTCCATACAAGGAGCTGTGCGGCTGCGGAGTCGCTCTTAAGCTTATTGCAGCAATGGACGGCGGAGATTACAGTGCCGCTCTTGAACAGTTTTCCGACCTTGCGGCACTTGCGACCATTGCAGACGTTGTTCCTCTTACCGGAGAAAACAGGGAGATAGTTTCAAGGGGTCTGCACTACCTTGAAAACACCGAAAATCTTGGTCTAACGGCGCTTATGGAATGTGCAGGAGTAAAAAAGCCCGTAAGCTCCACAGCTGCGGCGTTTTCTATCGTGCCGAGGATAAACGCTTCGGGACGTTTCGGCTCTGCATCGGACGCTGTTGATATGCTGCTTTCGGATGACCCGGAGGAGGCTGCCGCTCTTGCACGGAAGCTGGACGAACTTAACTCACAGCGCAAGGAAGCGGAAGCTGTCGTTATGAAGGATATTACAGAACGCATACAAGCCGACCCGTCCGTGCTTTTTAACAGAGTTCTCGTTATTTACGGCGAAGGCTGGCATCACGGCGTTATCGGGATAGTTGCTGCAAGGCTTGTTGAACGCTTCGGTAAGCCTGTTTTCATTCTTTCCGACGACGGTGACGAAGCAAGAGGCTCCGCACGTTCCGTAGAGGGATTTTCTGTTTTTGAAGCGCTTTCCCACTGCTCGGATATTCTCACAAAATTCGGCGGACACTCGGGCGCAGGCGGTTTTTCTCTGCCCAAGGAACGTGTTTCAGACTTTGACAGGGCACTGCAGGAATATGCAGGCTCCGAATTTGAGCATATGCCCGTTTATTCCATAAATGCGGACAAGCTGATACTGCCCGATGAGCTTACTCCCGAATCGGTACAGTCACTTGCCGTTCTTGAACCCTTCGGAGAATGTAACAAGCAGCCGTTGTTCCTTGTTAAAAGTGCAAGAATACTGGAGGTCGTTCCTCTTTCAAAGGGTGCGCACACAAAGCTGATGCTTTCTTACGGAAATGTGGGATTCTCGGGGCTGATGTTCGGAAAGCCTGCGGAGGAGTTCCCCTTTAAGCCGGGAGATATGCTTGATATGCTTGTTTTCCCCGTACTTAACGTTTACAACGGCAGAACAAGCGTTGACCTGCGTATACAGGACTACCGCCCGTCGGGAGTTTCTCAGCCGAAATATTTTAACGCCAAGGAAGCCTATGAAAAGTGGAAGCGGAACGAGGGCATTGAACCTGCTCTTGCAATGCGTGTTATCCCATCCCGTGACGAACTGGCGATCATATACAGAATTATAGCCAAGGCAGGTGGGATATACGGCGACGTACTGTTTTCACTTCTTGACGAAAACGTTATTTCCTACTGCAAGCTGAGGATAGCCCTTGATATTTTTGCCGAGCTGGGTTTTATTACATACGACATTTTTACGGACTATGCAAAGCTTATCCCCAATGCGCCAAAAGCGGCAATCGAAAGCTCAGAGATATTCCAAAAGCTGCAAGGCAGTTTGAAGAGTTAAGAGTGAAGAGTGAAGTTTATTTAACACACACATCTTAACACTCCACTCCCCACACTCCAAACTCATTAAATAAAGGTTGGTGTTTATATGGTAAACAAGCCCGAAACAATTTATACAATAGATATGATAATTCAGAAGATACTTGACGAGGAAAAGCAGTATGATCTGAGCAAGATAATATCTTCCTATGAATTTGCCGCAAAGGCTCACGCAAACCAGTTCCGTTCATCGGGCGAGCCTTACATTACCCACCCTCTTGCGGTAGCTTATATTCTCCTTGAATTCGGAATGGACACCGACACTGTATGCGCAGCTTTGCTCCACGACGTTGTGGAGGACACCGACGTTACTCTTGACGAGATAAAAAAGCTGTTCGGTCAGGACGTTGCAATGCTTGTTGACGGCGTTACAAAGCTGGGCAAGATACCTCTTTTCACAAAGGAGGAACAGCAGGCTGAGAACGTCCGCAAGATACTTCTTGCAATGTCACAGGACATACGAGTTATCATTATAAAGCTCTGCGACCGTCTGCACAATATGCGCACTCTCTGCTACCGTCCTGCGGCAAAGCAGCGCAACACGGCGCTTGAAACTATGAACATTTATGCGCCTATCGCTCACCGTCTTGGAATGAAGACCCTTAAAGACGAAATAGAGGACCTTGCTTTCCGTTATCTTGACCCTTACGCTTACAGCGAAATAGAAAAAATGCTTCAGATACGCAGCGACAAGCGTGAAGCCTTTATCGAATCCATAAAAAAGCAGATATCCGAACGTTTTCTTGAGGCAGGCTTTGAAAAGGTGCCGCAGATAGAGGGTCGTGTAAAATCCGTTTACGGCATTTACAAAAAAGCCTTTATGCAGGGCAAGGATTTCGATGAAATTTACGATAAATACGCTGTCCGCATAATCGTTGATACAGTTTTTGAATGCTACAATGCTTTGGGTATAATCCACGATATGTTCAGACCTATCCCAAACCGCTTCAAGGACTATATCGCAACGCCCAAGGCTAATATGTACCAGTCTTTGCACACCACCGTTATCGGCAGAGAGGGTATTCCCTTTGAAGTTCAGATAAGGACATGGGATATGCACCACACCGCTGAATACGGTATCGCCGCTCACTGGAAATACAAGGAGGGCATCAGCGGCAAGGACAAGCTGGAAGGCAGGCTTGCATGGATAAGACAGATAATTGAAGCGCAGCAGGAAACAGACGATGTTGAAGAGATCGTCCGCACCATAAAAAGCGACCTTTCACCCGAGGATATTTTTGCCTTTACTCCAAAGGGCGATATGATTACTCTGCCCGTGGGAGCGACTATTATCGACTTTGCTTATGCCATTCACACCGAAGTGGGCAACAAAATGAAGGGCGCAAAGGTTGACGGCAAGCTGGTCTCTCTCGATTATCAGCTCACAACGGGAGAAATAGTTGAAATTCTTACCTCAAGCGACCCAAATCACGGTCCAAACAGGGCGTGGCTTGACATATGCAAGACTAACGAAGCAAAGTCAAAGATACGCTCATGGTTTAAGAAGGAACGCCGTGAAGAAAATATCGCACAGGGCAAGGCGGAACTGGAAAAGGAATTCAAGCGGAACTTTATCCGTATCCCCGAAGAAGAACTTTCCTCTTTCCTTGCAGACGATATGAAACGTCACAACTGCTCGAAAATAGAGGATTTTTATGCTGCAATAGGCTACGGCGGCGTTATTCTTTCAAGAATGATGCAGCGGCTTAAGGACAAGTATCAGAAATACTATGCCGAGCCGGAGAATGCGGAGCAGAAGAACCAGAACGCTGTCAGAAAGAGCAGCTCCGGCGTTATCGTTGAGGGTCAGAGCAACATTATCGTTAAGTTTGCGCAGTGCTGCAATCCCCTGCCCGGCGATGATATTGTTGGCTTTATTACCAAGGGTCACGGTGTTTCCGTGCATAAGAAGGACTGCCCCACTTATGTTAATGCTATGAAGAACGGAACGGAGCCGGAACGCTGGATAAACGTCCGCTGGGCAAACAGCACAAGCAATGCGCCTACATTCCGTGTTACTCTTGACATTGTTGCAAAGGAAAATATCCTTATTATCGCCGATATTACAAAGCTTATGGCGGAGCTTCACATTCCCCTTACCAACATTTCGGTAAATATGCTGAAAAACGGCAACGCCAACGTTTTTGCCACCATCAACACCGCAGGCGTTTCACAGCTCAACAACATTATCGCACGCATCAAGAAGCTGCCCGATGTTTTAAGCGTGGACAGATCGGTAAAGCAGTAAGGGAAGTAAGTAGGGGCGCACATTGTGCGCCCGAAGGATAATGGAACAAGGAGGCTCTTATATGACAATTGAGCAAATAAAAGCGGTCATATCGGAAGTTGCAATGCAATATTCCATAAAGAACGTAAAGCTGTTCGGTTCCCGTGCAGATGGAACAAACAAAGCCGACAGCGATGTTGACCTTATCGTTGAATTCTCCGTTCCCGTAACATTGATCACGATTTCGTCTTTACAATGCAGACTTGAAGAAATGCTCCGACTTGATGTTGATATTATCCATGGACCTGTGAGAGATACAGACTTGATCGAAATCGGCAAGGAGATCGAAATTTATGCAGCATAGAGACAGCATTATTATCAAAAAAGTCATTTCTGAAATAACAATTTGCTTTCAAATGCTTGGTGACAGTTCTTTAGAGGAATTTTTACAAGATGAAAAATTAAAAAGAGCCGTTGCAATGACCGTAATTAACATCGGCGAGCTTGTAAAAAATATTACTCCTGAAACAAGACATGAGTATTCATATATTCCGTGGAAAGAAATTGCAGGAATGAGAGATATAGCCGCTCATAAATATCAGACACTCAGAATGGAAGATGTTTATAACACAGTAAAAATTGATTTTACCGATTTATATGAAAAATTGAAAGAAATATCCGATAAAAGTATCAGCAACTAATGTAATTATCTAAAAAAGGACAATCAGATGAAAATTAAAAGAATATCATACGATTTTTCGGTATGCAAGGTCAGCGATTATTCGCAGGTCGACCTTGACAGCGAGTTTTGTTTTACAGGCAAAACAGACGAGGAAAATTCCCTTGTGTGCATTACGGACAACATTCCGCAGAACACGGTGGAATGTGACAATGGCTGGAAAGCCTTTTGCATTGAAGGGGTACTGGACTTTTCGCTTATAGGGATACTTGCAAAAATATCCTCTCTGCTTGCGGAAAACGGCATAGGTATTTTTGCGGTCTCTACCTTTAACACGGATTACATTTTCACCAAAGAGGAAAATTACGAAAAAGCGCTGAATGTACTTGCGGAGGGCGGATATAAAATTGTCTGACCCGAACAACGGGCGCACAGTGTGCGTCCCTACAAATTTGCTTTAAAAAAGGAGCAGCTTATGAAAATATCCTATTTTACCTCCGGCACACCCTTTCAGACCAACTGCTATATTGTTACAACGGATAAAAACAATGCGGTTTTTATTGACGCTCCGCAAGTGAATATGAACGTCCTTGAAGAGCTTGACAAGCAGGGTGTGAAGATCACAAAAATACTGCTTACACACGGTCACTGCGACCACATTGAATCTCTTGCTTATCTTGCGGAAAGGTACGATGCAAAGGTCTATATCCACGAACTGGACGAGCCTAAGCTCCACGATGATTATCTTAACCTGTCGGAATATTTTGCGGATTATTATGACAAGCCCGTTGCTCATTTCAAGGGCGCTCACACCGTTAAGGACGGGGATATTATCGAGCAGGACGAGGTAAAATTCAAGGTTATGCACACTCCGGGACACACAAAGGGTTCTGTATGCTACATTATGGAGGACGTAATGTTCAGCGGCGACACCTTATTCAAAATGTCCGCAGGAAGAACGGATATGCCCGACGGCGACTACGGAACAATGGCAAAGTCCCTGAAAAAGCTGGACGGAATTGCCGAGGATTACACCCTGCTTTCCGGTCACGGCGGTTCTTCCACTCTTTCTGAGGAAAAGCGCAGAAATCCATATATGAAAGGCTTTGACTATGACGATATGTTTTAAGGGGAACGAATGCAAATATGAAATTGAAGCTGTAATGAAGCTGTTTGTTCCCGTGCAGACCTTTGATTTTTTATTTGAGGAGGAAATTTCCGAGGGTGATCTCTGCATTGTTTCCGTAAATGGGCAGGAGCTTTCCGTTAAGGTCTGCTACAGCGGAAAAAGGACTGAAAAGCATGACAGCGTTACGGAAGAAAATGCAGATGAAACGGAGCTGCGGCTTTGCAGGCTGCTTTATCATTGTATGAAGGAGATAACAGGGATAACTCCTGCCTGGGGGTATCTTACGGGAATAAGACCCGTTAAAAAGGTCAACGCTTTGCTTGACAAGGGACTTGAAAAAGAGGAAATTTTCGCAAGGCTCCGTGACAAATACGAGGTTTCCGACAGAAAGCTGGAGCTTGCATATCAGACGGCGACGACCCAGAAAAAATACTTTGATTCTCTTGACAAGCGTTCCTTTTCGCTGTATGTTTCGGTGCCGTTCTGCCCGTCAAGGTGTTCTTACTGCTCCTTTGTTTCACATTCAATAGAAAGTCCGGGAGCGAAAAAGCTGCTTCCCGAATATGTAAAAAAGCTGTGCGAGGAAATTGAACAGACAGCAAAAATTGCGGACGAGCTTGGTCTTAAACTTGATACTATATACATCGGCGGAGGCACTCCCACTTCCCTTTCGGCTGAACAGCTGGACGAGGTAATGGGCGCTCTGAAAAAAAACTTTGACATTTCAAAAATCCGTGAAGATACTGTAGAAGCAGGACGTTCCGATACAATTACCGCAAAAAAACTTGAAATAATCAAGAAAAACGGTGCGACGAGAATTTCCGTCAACCCACAGACTATGAACAACAGCGTACTTAAAGCCATCGGCAGGCGGCACACCGCAGAGGACGTTGTAAACGCTTTTAAGCTGGCAAGAAGCATTGGTTTTGACAACATCAACATGGACACTATCGCAGGCTTGCCTACGGACACCTATGAGGGCTTCAAACACACTATCGACACTCTCTGCGGACTTGACCCCGAAAGCATTACCGTTCATACTCTTACCGTCAAGCGCTCCTCCGCTTTGTTCAAGGAGGACAGCATAAGTCTTGACAGCAGGATACCCGATATGGTAAACTATGGTCAGGAGGCACTCTGCGGTCACGGGTATCTCCCCTATTACCTGTACCGTCAGAAGAACACCGTGGATAATCTGGAGAATGTGGGCTATGCCAAGCCCGGCTGCGAAAGCCTTTACAACATTTACATCATGGAGGAAGCGCAGACCATTCTCGCCGTAGGTGCGGCAGGCTCAACAAAGCTGGTTGATCCGTCAACAGGGAAAATTGAGCGTCTTTTCAACTACAAGTTCCCCTATGAATATATTTCAAGATATGAAAAGATGCTTGAAAAGAAAAATAAAATATACGAGTTTTACAGCAATATTTAACAGGAGGAATCATTATGGCTTACAATTTTGAAGATCTTAAAACAGACGCAAAAAACCTTCTTGACAAGGCTGCTTCAAAAGCAAATGAAGCGGTAGATTACTCAAAGACCCAGCTTGACCGTGCGCAGCTTCGCTCCAAGATACGGGAAAAGTACACCGAGCTTGGCAGACTTTGCTACAATATGCACGAGACCGACGCTGACGAAACGGGCAGAATGAAGATCGTTATCAACGACATAAGAAGCCTTGAACGCAAGCTGAACGAAGCCGACAAAGCCGTAAACGCAAAGAAGTGCAAGACCTGCAAGTTCTGTCTTACAAAGAACGATTCAGACAGCGTTTACTGCACAAAATGCGGTGAAAAGCTCTGATAGAAAACCTATGAAGAAAAACGAATTTTACACCATAACAATTACAGGTATGACAGCCGAGGGTAACGGCGTAGGCAGAACCGACGGCGGTATGGCGGTCTTTGTGCCGCTTACCGCCGTCGGCGATGTTATTTCCTGTAAGATCGTAAAAACTGCAAAAACCTACGCTTACGGAATAATCGACAGGATAATTTCCCCCTCTCCCGACAGGGCGGAAAGCGGCTGTCCAGTATCGGCAAAATGCGGCGGCTGTACCTTCCGCCATATTTCCTACGAAGCGGAACTGAAAATAAAGGACGGCTTTGTCCGTGATGCTTTTGAGCGCATAGGCGGCTTCAAGGACGTTTGCTTTGAGGAGATATGCGGCTGCAGCGACCCCGACCGTTACCGCAACAAGGCGCAGTACCCCGTTGCGGAGATAGACGGACAGGCTGTTTGCGGTTTTTATTCAAAGAGAAGCCATCGTGTTGTGCCTTTCACCGATTGTATGCTCCAGCCGAAGATATTTTCGGACATTGCGGCACGGTGCATAAGCCTTATAAACGAATTCGGACTTAAAGCCTACAACGAGGAAAGCGGCGAGGGCATTATCCGTCACATTTACATCAGGCGAGGCTTTCATTCGGGGGAAATAATGGTCTGCTTTGTTGTCAAGCAGGACATAAGGAAGTCCCTTGCGCCCATTGCGGACAGGCTTGCGGTGGAATTTGGGGACATTAAAAGCGTTGTTATGAACGTCAATCCGAAAAACACCAATGTTATCCTCGGAAGCAAAAATGTAACGCTTCGTGGCGGTGATTTTATTGTTGACACTCTCTGCGGAAACAGGATAGAGCTTTCCCCTATGTCCTTCTATCAGGTGAACACGGAACAGGCGGAGCGGCTTTACGGCTGTGCAAAGGAATATGCGGCTTTAACGGGCAAGGAAACACTGCTTGACCTTTACTGCGGTGCAGGCACTATCGGACTTTCAATGGCTGATCACGCAAAAAAGGTCATCGGCTGCGAAATTGTACCCGAAGCCATTGAAAACGCAAAGAAAAACGCTGCCGCAAACGGTTACGGCAACGCTGAATTTTTCTGCGGAGATGCAGGAGAGTTTGCAGCACGGCTTGCAGATGACGGGATAAAACCCGATATTGCAGTTATCGACCCTCCGAGAAAGGGCTGCGACAGGCTTACTCTGGACAGCCTTATAAAAATGTCTCCCGAAAGGATAGTTATGATCTCCTGCAACCCTGCCACCGCCGCACGGGACGCTAAGTATCTTTGTGAAAACGGGTATGAGCTGAAAAAGGTTCGGGCGTTTGATCTGTTCGGCAGGACGGGGCATGTGGAGTGTGTGTCGGTGATGACAAAGGGAGTTTGAAGTTTATTTCAATGTGAAATTTGGAAAGTTGAAAGTGGAATTTTGAGCGGTTTGAAGTGTAAGGAGTGGAGAGTGGAGTTTATTTCAATTTGGAAAGTGAAAAGTTGAAAGTGGAATTATATTTAATTCGGAATTCGGAATTATTTTTTAGGCGCAATGCGTGCCTTGTGTAATTTGAAAGGTTGAGAGTGGAATTTATTTTACTTTTTTGAAAATAAACTAAGGTGCAAATCGGAATTTGTGGAGGTGAAATGTTATGAAATACGGATATGATGAATATGGAAACAGGATTATAAAATATGAAAAGTGCCAATTTGCATATGGTATGATAAAAGATAAATTTGATTCTATTTACCCTAGTCAGTACGGACGTTGTCCAAGGTTTTTTAGTGGAATAAAATGCAGCTTGTTTGTTGTAAAAGAAGATGGAACACACTTATCAGAATATACTATGTACTTTTACAATAAACATTTTTACGTATATCTTAGGAGTTCAAATCGTCATGTGTATGCAAAATATATTTATCCAGAAGATGTAAAAGAACTTGATTTAGAGAGATTATTTAAATAATCAGTTGGCATTTATGCCAACTACAACTTCCAATTATAAACCAGAAAATAATCTGCTCAGCAGACACTATAATTCCACTTTCAACTTTTCACTTTCCACATTGACAAAACTACACACTCAAACAGCTAAATAACCGCCATAAAAGGAGCAAAACCAACATGGGCAGATATGATGAAATAATAAGCCGCCTGTTAAAAACTTCGCAGGATTCCGACGATGTTTATGCGGCAGTTACTATCGGGTCATCAACACGGAAAGCCATAAAAGCAGACGAATACTCCGACCTTGATGTTATCCTTGTTACCTCTGACCCCGAAAGCTGGCTGTACGGCAGCAGACCCGATACCTTGGGCAAAATAATGATAAACTTTACCGAACCCACTCTTGGAGGCGGAACGGAACGCCGTATGCTGTTTGAGGGCAGTCTTGACGTTGATATGATAGTTTTCACCCCGGAGCAGATGCTTGCCGCTGTAAGGGAAGGCGCTGCCGCTTGGGTAATGAACCGTGGCTACTGCGTTATTTACGACAATATGGAAATAACGGCGCTTTTGCAGGAGCACATTCGGGTGCAGGACAAGGTCGTACATACCGTTATGGACGAGGGCGAGTATGTGAACACGGTCAACGATTTCTTTTTCCATGTTGTATGGGCGAACAAAAAGCTGCTCCGTGGGGAAACATGGTCGGCGAAGATGTGCATAGATGCTTATCTGAAAACTCTTCTGCGGAAAATGATAGAAAGTTATGTGCTTTCCTGCGATAAAAACGCAGATGTTTGGCATGACGGAAGATTCCTTGACCGCTGGGCAGGAGAAGCTATTGTCGGCAGGCTGAGAGAATGCTTTGGACACTATGACAAGGACGACATAACAAAGGCGCTTTGGAACACAGAAAAACTGTTTGCGGAGCTGGCGGAGAAAACTGCGAAAAATCTTGGTTACGCTTTTCCAGAAATAGCTGCGCATTATGCGGAAGAATATTTAAAGACTTGTTAATGAACCGAATATAAAATTATCCGCTTCCGAGCAATTGTCGGAAGCGGATAATTTATTTGGTTTGTACTATATCAAAGTGTATACAGCCGTGACCGTAACATCACTTGTAACCTTCACATCGGAGGTTATTTCGGTACCGTTTATGGTTCATTTGCCCGTATAACCGCTCTTTGCAGGTACCTCCGAGAGAATGTCAGCGATGTATGTGCCGTATTAAACCGTACTCGGATCATGAACAGACGAAGGATCGTCTGCATCCGGTGCTGAATATGTGATCTTATATGTTGCAGGTGAATAAATAGCTGTAACCGTTATATCTCCCGTAACTACCTGGCTGCTTACTTTTACTCCGTTTATCAGGTAACTTACAGTATAGCCTTCTACATCGGGAATGGAAGAAAGATAGTCGCTTACAAGAGTTCCCTGATCTGCCTCTATCGTTCCCCATTTACTCGTACTGCCGGTTCCGCTGCCCGTTTCAATGGTCTGCATTACAGTCAGAGAATATTTGTTGGGCGTATATACAGCCGTAACAGTCATATTTGATGTAACTCTTGTATCGGAAGCTATCGTTCCCGTACCGTTTATGAGCCATTTTCCCGTATAACCTGTCTTTGAAGGAAGAACGGGAAGAACATTTTTAAGCAACGTTCCGCATTTCTCGGAAACGGGAGCCGGAACTGCTGCAGCATCATCTGCATCGGGAGCAGTAAAGGTTATGGTAAAGGTTTCTTGCTTATTATCTCCGGATCCGGTGTAAGCGGTATCATATGTGTTGTAAAATTCTGCATCCGAATTGGTATATTCTGTTTCAGTTTCCGTTGCTGTTGCTGTCTCCGTTCCTGTTGTTGTTCCCGTCGTTGTGCCTGTTGTTGTTCCTGTTGTTGTTCCTGTTGTTGTTCCCATTGTTGTGCCTGTTGTTGTTTCCGTCGTTGTGACTGTTGTTGTTCCCGTTGTTGTGCCCGTTGTTGTGCCCGTTGTTGTTTCCGTTGTTGTTCCCGTTGTTGTGCCCGTTGTTGTTTCCGTCGTTGTGACTGTTGTTGTTTCAGTTGTTGTACCTGTTGTTGTTACCGTTGTTGTACCTGTTGTTGTTCCCGTTGTTGTGCCTGTCGTTGTTACCGTTGTTGTACCTGTTGTTGTTCCCATTGTTGTGCCTGTTGTTGTACTTGTTTGCCGTGATGATGCGGTCGTTGAAGATGTTGAGGAAGAAGTTGTCATCTCTTCCGTATCAGATGTAACCGGAGCTGCAGTCTCGGTAGTTTCCTGTGTAGTTTCAGAAGTTTCGAGGATGGTAGTTTCGCTTGATTTTGTTTTCTTTGTTTTTTCGCTTTCTTTAGAAGAAACGGTAGTTTTTGCCGTAGTTTTGGATTCGGTCGTAACGGACGTTGTTTCCGTTTCTGTCCGTACAGATGTTACGGGAGCCGCAGTTATTGTAGTTTCTTCGGCGGTTTCAACAGTTATGGGAACCGTTGTAACGGCAGTCGTTGTTTCGGTTTCAATTTCGGTAACGGTGGTCTGCACTTCCAATGTTTCTGTTTTCTCTTCAGTTGTAACGGAGGTTTCAGAGCTTTCGGGCATTCCGCCTCTCAGCTTATTAAGTACGTTTTCGTCAAGCAGCATAAGGTTTTCATCGTTGGAACGTATAGCATTATCCTTTATTGCATCGGAAATAAAGCCATATCTTATATTATGCAGTGGGTCTGCACCCTCTGCAAGCTCGGAAATATTGCCGTCCATATCCTCCAAGACAAATCTGGAGGTTCCGTCGATCTCCGCAGGATTGCCGCTGTTCTCATCAGGTTCGGTGCAGATAGTAATGCCATTGTCGGCAGGTACAAGCACCGTTTTTCCCGTGCGTTTTCCCTTGCTGTCGATAAGCTCTGCCTCTACCTTGCCCTGGAAGGTATTTTCTCTGATAGTATATATGCCGTTTGTATTCTTTTTAACGGAAACCATAAAGCTGGTGCCTCTTACAGCCATCGTTGACTTCGGGGTCGAGACCTCATAGGTAGAATTTGCCGAAAGAGGTTCCGTTATTTCATTGAGGATAGTGCCTTGCTTCAGGTCAACGACTGTTCTGCTGTCGGAGGAAGTGCCTGTTGCCGTAAGTTCAAGAACTGTACCGCTGTCAAGAAGGATATATTTATCATTGTCCATAGAAATACGGATAGTGCTTTCCTCGCCTACGGTCAGCATATCGCCGCTTTCAAGGTTCATTCCCACATAAGCGTCCAGGTCGCCGGAATCTGCTCTTGTTACAATGGCATTTCCCGTAAGCTCAAAGACCTTGAGGACTCTGTACGCTTCCTCCCTTGTCAAAGCTACGCCTACCGCTGCCGCTGTTCCGCCTGTTACAGCTACAGCAGCACACACCAGTATTACCTTCATTTTTAAAGACATTGTTGCCAAAAATGCTTTAATGCCCACTCAAAACCGCCTCCATTTACAAAATAAAAGGGAGCAAACAGCGAACTGCACCCTCGGATGATACCCTACAAATGCAGCCCGACCGCCATACTCCCTGAATCTTTAAGCTTAGGCTCGTGCTTTGCGCCGCCGATTTTCATCGGTTTTGCCTTTTATTTGTTATTTGTATTATATCACACCTACAAAATAATTGCAATATATGCTAAATAAGTTTGTAATAAATATAAAATAATAACTGATTTTTGCAATAATTCAAGCTAAAAATTACAATATCATCACACAGCGTTAACGCGGTAAAGCGTCATATGATCCCCAGCTTTGTCAGGAATTCTGCCGAGCGGCGCTGGTTTTCAATTGACGATGTTTCAATAAGCACCGATTTTGCCGAGGAAAGGTAGTTTTCATAGTGGAACTTAAAACGCTCCCAATCTATTTTTCCGTCTCCTGCGGCAAGATGCAGGTCGTTGTGCAGGTCATTATCATTTATATGTATATGCTTGACGTAAGGTGCGACATTCTTGACCCAGTTATCTATATCCGAACCGAAAATAACGGCGTGGGCATAATCAAAACACACACCGAAATTCGGCACATCGGAAAGTCGCTGTGCCAGACCGCAAAGCATATCCGGCGTGTTGTCAAACATATTCTCCATATAAACCTCAAGGTCGGGATACTGCGGCAGGACCTTTCGCCAGAATTTTTCGTTGCATTCCAGCCAGCCGCGGACGTAAACCTCGGAAGTAAGGGCAGGATTATGATTTGTATGGAAAACCACTCCCCTTGCGCCTGCTTTCCTTGCAATATCAAGGCTCGTATATATGCGTTCTTCGGAGATCTGACGTATTTTTCTGTCGCTGCTGAATATAAGAACATCGAAAAAGGATCCGTGCATAGTGCAGTATTCGGGAAGGCGGCAGGCTTTATAGCGGCTGATAAGCTCATCGGTAAGCGCAGCGTCGTCCATAACGTCCGGCAGAAAAAAATCGTTGTATTCAAAGCCGAAGCCGTATTCTTCCGCAAGCTCCAGGCTTTTATCAAGCTCATTTATATGGGGAATAATCAGAAATTTACTCATTTGCAAGCTCCTCCGTTTTTTCTTCGGCTGCTTCGTTCAGCCCTGTCAGAGAGTAAACAAAAACACCTTTGGATTTGCCTTTCAGCGGTATTTCGCCTATAGGTTCTGCGGAAACTCTGTCCTTGACCTGCTCATAGACCTTTTCGCTTATAAGCACCTGTCCCCTTTTGGCGTTGGATTCAAGTCGGGCGGCGGTGTTGACCGTATCTCCTATTGCGGTGTAATCCATACGGAAATCGCAGCCTATATTTCCCACAACGGCAGGACCGCAGTTTACGCCTACGCCAAAAGCAACGGATTTTCCGTATTTCTCAAGGAATTTACTTTCTATCGCATTTCCTCCGCACACAATATCCCAGGCTGTCTTAACGGCTTTATAAACATAATCGTCAAGATCGAAGGGAGCGTTGAAAACAGCCATTGTTGCGTCACCGATAAATTTGTCAAGGGTTCCGCCGTTGCTGAAAATAGCGTTTGTCGTAAGGTTCAGATAGCTGTTAAGGATATCGACTACTTGCTCAGGTTCAAGACTTTCGGACATAGGCGTAAATCCTCTTATATCAACAAAAAGCACGGCTATATCACGGTTTTCACCGCCCAGCTTTATGTGGTAATTTCCCGTTTTTGCAATTTCTTCAACGACCTGCGGAGCAACATACTTCTTGAACGCCGCAGTTATCTTGCGTTTTTCGGCAGCTTCCTCCGCATACTTTCTTATAAGATTAGCAAGGTAAAACACAAGAGAGAAAAGAGGTGCATAAAGTACGGGGAACGTTGTACCTGCATCGTTCAGAAGAACTCCTGCCGCCATACAGCCTGCTATAACAAAAATAACAAGGGGCGTGGAGAATTTCAGCTTCAGCTTTCGTGACAAAACATATACACAGCAGGAAATAACTGCAGCCGAAAGCGCAGACGCCGTTCTTCCCGCAGGTACGGGGCATTTTCCGTCAAGCAGACCCTGAACGATGTTAGCGTGAATTTCCACTCCGTACATCTGGTCGGCACTTCCGGGTACGGAAAACTGATCCTGAAGTCCCGAAGCGTATGCACCGACCATAACTATGCAGTCGGTAAAGATCCTCGGGTCAACCGAACCGTCAAGCAGGCTGCTGAGGGAAATATGCTCATAATCATAAGGTCTTCCTGCATAGCTTATCCACATTCGGTTCCTGCTGTCGAGAGAGGTTATATTTTCTTCAATGCCGAGAAAGTCGCAGTACGCCGAGTAGGTCTGAGCCGCAAAGCTCTTATGGGTCACGCCGTCATAGGTTTGGGAAAGCATAGCCGAGCGGACTATACCGTCCTCATCGGGAGCGGCGTTAACGAAGCCTGTACGGACGCAGTCCTCGATTATGGGCTGCTCTATGGACTCTACGTTAAAATGGTCAATGTATGGGGCGCCGTTATCATCGGTCTTATAGGCTGTGTTGTAATTTATGTAGGAGCCTGACACGACCCGACCGTTGTTGACGCAGGCTTCTTTCAGAGCCTCGTCCCCTTCCTCGTCCATATTGCCGAATATCATAATATCAAAGGATATTACCGCAGGATATTCCCCCAGCTTATCTATAACGTCCGCATAAACGCTTCTTGACCATGTACCGAAGGGACCTATATCCTGCAAGGTCTTATCGTCTATCGCCAGTATCTTTATCTTGTTGTTTATGCCTCTCGGCCGCTGGTACAGCTTATCTCGAAGAAGGCTGTCAAAGGAATAAAAAACATCGTAAAAGGATATAAGGAATGCAATAACAAACATTACCGCCGCTTCTATTGCCGTTACAGCTTTTGATCTGTGTTTCAATACCGTTCCCCCGTTCGGAATTATTTTTAATGAAATCAAATTGCCATTTATTTATAATATAGTATAATTATAACATATTATTGATAACTTGTCACTATTTTTTATATTTTTTTTTATAATTTTTAAATTTACTATTTACAAGAAAAATAAATCGTGGTATAATTAACATGTTGTATACTGCATTTTTTACCTGTACGGTATGCAAAAATACGGAAAGGATTGTTGCAGCAATGGATAACAATGTCAGCAAAGTTTCTTCAGACCTTCTGCTTGAACAGATATTCAGCATAACTCAGAACCTATATAAAGAAATGTCCAAGCCCGACAACGACGCAGAAGACGACCACAACACCATTTACCGGCTGCTTACAGATCTGGGCAGAACTCTGGTAAACGCAGACAGAGCCAGCTTCTGGAAATGGGATAAACGCAATCATTCCCTCTGGACTACCGCCGCTGTGGGTGCAGGAAGGATAACCATACCCGAGGGTACGGGACTTGTAGGAAAAGCGCTGACGGAAAAACGTGCTATAGTTACAAACGATCCCTACAACGACCCTGATTTTAACTCGGACGTTGACAAAAAAACAGGATATGTAACAAGATCCATTCTTGTTATGCCTATTTCCGACTGCAAGGGCGAATTTATCGGCGCTTATCAGGCTATAAACAAGCTGGGCGGCGGCGGATTTGACCTTGAGGAAGACGTAAGGCGGCTGTCACTGGCGGCTTTCATCTGCGGAATTACCCTTGAATCGGACAGCTTCCTTGACGATTCACGACACGACAAGCTTACCGAGCTTAAAAACAGAATGGGCTTTTACAGCGATTACGGCAAGACCTATGAAAAGATACTTACCGACACGGAAAAGGTCAGAAACGTTTCACTTTTTATCTGCGACATCGACTTTTTCAAAAAGGTCAACGATACATACGGTCACAACGCAGGCGACGCTGTGCTTAAACACGTTGCAGAGCATTTCCGCATAAATTCCCGTATCTGCGACGGAGTTTACAGATGGGGCGGCGAGGAATTCATTGTGGTTCTGCCCGATACTGCTGCGGAACAGGCTGCCGAAGCTGCCGAAAGGCTCAGAACGTGCATAATGGACTCCGTCTGCTGTTTTGAGGACCTTAAGATCAAGATAACAATGAGTTTCGGAGTAACACAGCTTGACCCTTCAAGATCAATTGAGGACAATATTAAAGACGCCGACGAAAAACTTTACAAAGCAAAGGAAAGCGGCAGAAACAGAGTTATTTTATAAAACCGGGAGGAATGATTCCAAATGTCAAAAACTATTCTTGTTACAGGCGGCGCAGCCAGCGGAAAAACCAGATGGGCGGTCTCCTATCTTGCGGCGTGTGACTACGTTCTTTATCTCCGCACAGCCGAAGCTGTTGACAAAGACACTATGGGACGTATTGATTACAACAACAAGCACAATTTCGTTGAATGGGACATCAAAGAAAACGTAACAGATGCTCCTGCAGAAATGATAACCGATCACAAGTTCGTTATCCTCGACAATCTTGCTGCATACTCGTCAGAAGTTATTTCCCGGATGTGTCCCGACCTTTCCGCAATTGACGATGATATGAAGAAAGCCATTGAAAAGAAGATAATTTCCGATATTTCGGATATGTACGACCGTATAATGGTAATTGACGGCACTATGATAACAATTACACTTGAAACAGGTTTTTCCGTTACTCCCAAGGACAGGGATCAGGCGATATTCAGAGAGATACTCGGAGGTGTAAACCAGCGTATTGCAAATATGTCCAACGAGGTCTATATGTCCGCAAGCGGAATCCAGTTTAAGATCAAATAAAAAGGAGTGGCAATAATATGACGTTTGAAGAATTTGTGCTGGAAGCCAGAGAAATGGGTGCTTCCGATATTCACCTCACAGTAGGTCAGCCTACCGTTGTTCGTATCAACGGTGAACTTAAAAGATTCAAGGAGCTTTCCGATGTTGCTGTAAACCGTACCATTCTTTCTATCCTTACCGCCGAGCAGGAGCAGCTTCTCACTATGGGAAACGATATTGATTTCAGCTTTGAGCTTCCCAACGGAACAAGACAGAGAGTTAACGTGTTCAGACAGAGCGGAAGACTTGCCTGCTGTATAAGACTTCTCAATGACAAGATACCTTCTCTTGAATCCTTGAAAATGCCTTCCGTACTCGGCGAACTTGCCGAAAAGAAAAAAGGACTTATCCTTGTTACAGGTCCTACAGGTTCCGGTAAATCCACAACTCTTTCCGCAATGGTCGACCACATAAACAAGCACAGAGCCTGCCACATCATTACTATTGAAGACCCTATCGAATACAAGTACATACAGGATAAGGCTACTATCCATCAGCGAGAGATCGGCAGAGATGTTTCTTCCTTCAGTGCTGCCCTCAGAAGCGCACTCCGTGAAGACCCCGATGTTATCCTTGTCGGTGAAATGAGAGATTACGAAACTATTTCTCTTGCAATGACCGCAGCTGAAACGGGACATTTAGTGCTTGCTACCCTCCATACCTCCGGCGCAGCTCAGACTATCGACCGTATCATCGACGCCTGCCCTCCTCATGCGCAGGAACAGGTAAGAGCACAGCTTGCAAATATGTTCCAGGGCGTTATCAGTCAGACTCTTGTACCTACCTCAGACGGACAGAGCCGTGTGGCTGCTCTTGAAATCCTTATCGGAACAGACGCTGTAAAGAGCCAGATAAGAGCTAACAAGATACCTCAGATGGAAACTGTAATGCAGACCGGCATACGTCAGGGTATGTGCACATTGAAGGACAGCCTTGCAAAGCTCTATCAGCGCAGCATAATTTCTTATGAAACAGCTATGGAATTTGCTCCCGATAAGGCTGAAATGGAAAAGGCACTCAGACTTGGCGCAGGTTTTTAAGAAATATTGAGCATACAATAAAAATAAAGGTTGTTATATCGATTTTCTGTCGGTATAACAACCTTTTTCTTTTATTTCTGAAAAGCCATACTTCTTTCAGTTCTGTCCATCTCGGCAATGCCGTACTCAAAGGATATTTTTTTGCCCGTATAAAGCTTGTTGAAGCAATCGATTATTCTCTGAGCAACAAGAGCGCCGTTTTCCTTGTTTGCGTCCATAAGGATAACAATTATCTGCTTGCTGGAATATCTTGTTGAAACGTCCACACGGCGCAGCGAGGTATAAATAGCCTGCTCCATCATTTCAAGAGCGATCTCCGTTTCATCGGGGTCGACCATTACATTATCAGCAGCGGTAACGGTGAAAAGCACCGTCTGCACCTCCCTGCCGCTTCGTTCCACAAAACGGCGGATAAAGTTATAAACATGGTGGAAGCTGTCAAGCTCAAGCTGATATGCGCCCTTGCCCGAATCCGCACGGGACATTACCTCTCTGAGATATTCCAGATCCACAAGATTGCCTGCTCTGCTTTTTTCGTTTTCTCTCTGCTCGCTGAAAAAGTGATAGGAATTTTTGCCGTTCTGCTTAACGTAGTACAGTGCCTTGTCTGCAGCGTTATATGCAGTATTGAAATCTGCTCCATCGCCGGGTATCTGCGCAATGCCTATAGAAACGGAGGAATTTGTCTCAAACTTCTTCTGCTCTATCTTATAGCAAAGGTCGGAAATTATATCACCGGCAAGATTTCCTACCTCAGCCTTGGAGGTTATTCCGTTGACAAACATGACAAACTCGTCTCCGCCGATACGGCAAAGCACATCGCCTTCCTTTGAGTAGTTTCTCATTGTGTCCGCAAACATTTTCAGAGTGTTGTCGCCTTCGATATGACCGTAATTATCGTTGATAGCCTTAAAGTTATCCATATCTATCATAAACAGCGCTCCGACTGTGCCGTTTTCGATAAGTCCGTTGACAGCCATTTCGGTGTAGGCTCTGTTCCAAAGTCCCGTAAGAGCGTCCTGCTGGGACTTGCTTTTTATGTCGGTCACTTCCTTTATCTTCTGCTCCAGCTTATCCGCAAGCTGACGGCGCATATCCTCCAGTTCAAGGATACGGCTTATACGGGAACGCATTACCGAGGCAACGAAGGGCTTGGCAATAAAGTCCAGAGCACCTTCTTCAAGGCAGCGGTTCTCCGTTTCGGCGTCGTTATCCGCCGTAAGGAAAATAATAGGGATAGCTGCACGCTGTTCGTTTTCCTTTATCTTTGCCATTACCTCAAAGCCGTCCATTTCCGGCATATTTATGTCAAGCAGGATAAGGTCGCAGGTGTTGTTTTCGAGAAATTTAAGTGCCTGAGCGCCCATTGTTACTGCTGTTACCTTGTAGGTATCGCAGAGAACAGACCTTGCAGCGGCAAGATTTGCTTTGTTATCGTCGACAATAAGGATATGCTTCATAGAAAATACTCTCCTTTTTTACGGGTCTGCTTGTTATTAATTGCTTCTGACGAACAATACTCCGAAGGTTCCCGGTCCGCAGTTGCTTGAAATGGTTGCGGATGCGTTTGTAATATTCAGTTCGTCAAAGCTGCAATATTTTTCAACTTCTGCTGTTATTGACTTCAGCATTTTTACGCTGCAGCCGACATGGGTGATAAAGGCGCATTTTTTGTCAATATTTTTCCTGCCTATAAGTTCTTGCCTTACATAATATTTGCAGGAGGAATCATAGTTGCCGAGAATAATTGTTTTAAGACGAAGGCTTCCCTTTTTCATTGCCAGAACAGGATGGATGCTGAGAGCACTGCATATTTTCTTCACATAAGCCGGAACAAGTCCGTTTCTGTAAAGATAATCCGCATTTTTGGCAAGAAAGCTGGTGGAGACCTGCGGCTTCATCGCTTCAAGCTCCTCCAATATCTGATAGGACGTACAGCCTTTGTTTGCAAGCTCGGCTGCACGGAGCACAAAGAATCCCAGACCCGTTGAAAGATGCTCAGAATCAAAAATATGCACCCTTTTTCCTTCCTCGCCCATAAGCTTGACGGCTTTTTCCGCATTTTCGCAGGAATGGCTTATACGGGAGCTGATAGCAACCAAAATCACCTCGTCATACCTTTTCAGATTTTTCTCAAAGGCTTTGAGGTAAACATCGGGCGGAGGAGGAGCAGACTTTGTTTTGGTTCCTCCCGTTTCCATATGTGAAATAACGTTTTCCGCCGTGATCTCGTCCGTATCGGTAAAAACTCCGTTTTCCGTCTCTACCAGAAAATACAGAATATCAACGCCGCAGCTTTGCAGAGTGCTTTTGGGCAGGTCGCAGACACATTCGGCAAGAATACCGACTTTTTTCTTATCCATAGCCATTGCAAATATTCCTTTCCGAAGCTCATATCTTTATTTTATCGTATATCGCCGCTGCTTTTTCCGCTGCACTGTCGTATTCAAAGTCATCGGCGTCGGCTTTTACCTCATCAAACAAAGGCTTAAGAGCAATCTCTCCAACGGCGCACTGCGCAGCCTCAGCACATATCTTTGATACCTCGTCACCGTCAAAGGCTTCGCAGGCGGTCTTTATCCTTTCGATAAACTCCCCTGCCTTTTCCGCCGTTATAACGGTAAGGGTTGATATATCCGGCTTTTCGGGAGCTTCTTCGGCAGGCTTTTCGTCCAGCTTAAGATACTTTCTGCCAAGGTCGGCGACTTTTAAGTACATTTCAAGCATAGCGCCGTTCTTTTCTTCGATAAGACTGTAATTTTCCGCCTTTCCCGCAAGCTCCAGTTCCTTTGCAAGCTCGGAAAGGGGCTTTGAACCTACAGTAAGCGATGAACTCTTAAGCGCATGAACTTCTATAACGTAATTTTTCCAGGATTTTTCATTGAAAAGTGCAAGTATCTGATCGTGCTTTTCCTGAGCCTTGCGTACATAAACCTCCAAAATCTCATTATATGCATCAGCATCTCCGCCTGTGTAGAAAATACCTGTTTCGGCATTAAGAAGCTCTGTATCTGCGGAAGCCGTTTCCTTCGGTTTGTCCGTTTTTCTGCGGCCATTGACAGCTGCACGTTCGTTTCTTGCTGAAGGCGATTTTATAAGCTCTCTCGGCAGCCATGTTTTAAGCACACGGTCAAGGGCGGAAAGCTCGATAGGCTTTGCGATAAAGTCGTTAAGACCTGCTTCGATAAACATATCTCTTACGCCGTTCACGGCATTTGCGGTAAGTGCGATGATAGGCAGGTTCTTATAGTAGGAGCCCTCCATGCTTCTTATTTCCTTAGTTGCTTCGATACCGTCCATTTCCGGCATCATATGATCCATAAACACAATGTCGATATCCTTTGAACGGAGCATTGATATTGCCGCACGTCCGCTGTCAACGGTAAGCACCTGCATATGGTAAGGACGCATAAGACCCACAGCGACCTTTAGGTTGATGATATTATCATCGACAACAAGCACTCTTGCTTTAGGCGCAACAAAACGTATTGTGGAATTTCGGCGCTCGTTGATATTCACAAGCAGTTTTTCGTTGTTGAAGATGGAAGCGGCGGTCATAACATAGAAGGGTTTGAATATGCACTTCATCTTCGGCGGAAGGTCTATGGAATTCAGTCTGTCCTGCACCACAATCATCTCTGTATTCTCTGACATCTCTTCAAAGAATTCACGGCTTGCGGTATATTCCTCTCTGCCTAAGAAAAAGTGGGTGTACTTTTTCTGCGAAACCGCTCTTTGAAGCGCAGCAAGGGAATCAAACAGCTCAAAGTCGATATTAAGCTCGGTTTTAAGCTCCGAGATAAGGGCGGAATATTCCTTTGAAACTTTCGGCATTATGAATTTTGTCATATCAATGAAGCAGGCAGCGTGTATCTTTTCGGGTTCCTTTATAGATACAAAAGGCTTTTTGTCCGAGACCTTCAGCGGTACAACAAATCTGAACTCCGAGCCTGAACCGACGGTGCTTGAAACGTTGATAAAGCCGCCCATGCTTGTGATAAGCCTTCTGGAAATAGCAAGTCCGAGACCCGTACCCTCAACGGAGCGGTTTTTCTTTGTGTTTACCTGCTGGAAGCTGTTGAACAGCTTTTCAAGACCTTCGGGCGAAATGCCTATGCCCGTATCGGCAACGGACACGGAAAGATTTATTCCGTAATCGTGCTTTGTCTGTGAAACACGGATAACAACGCAGCCTCTGTTTGTGAACTTGATAGCGTTTGTAACAAGGTTTATCATGACCTGACGTATTCTCAGCTCATCGCCAACAAGTCCTGCCGGAATATCCGGGTCACACTTGACAATAAGTTCGATGGGCTTATCGCCTTTTCTTGTGAGAGCCATATTTATTACGTCGTTAAGCGTGGAAGCAATGTTGAATTCTTCGTTGATAAGCTCCATTTTACCCGATTCTATCTTGGAGAAGTCAAGAATATCGTTTATTATGGAAAGCAGGCTTCTGCCCGAATTCTGAATGTTGAAGCAGTAATCCCTTACCGTATCACTTATGTCGTTTTCACGGAGGATAAGCTCGCACATTCCAACTACAGAGTTCAGCGGAGTTCTTATCTCGTGGCTCATATTGGCAAGGAAATCACCTTTTGTACTGCTCGCCTGCTGTGCCATTTCAAGGAGCGATACCTGCTTTTTTCTGAATTCAAACAATGTATAGTTTATGTAAATACAGATCGCAGTATCAAAGAAATAAACGATAGGAAATCTCAGAAGGTATGTATCGGAATAAGCGTAGCCAAGCTCATGAAGAGGCGACCACATATACACAGCGGTAATTATGCCAAGCAGGATACTGAAGCCTCCGCCGTAAAGAAGCTTGTAAAAGAATATGCCTATAGGGGGAACAAGGAGCAGCCACACTATGCTGAAGCCGTCCTTTCCGCCTGTCACCAGGAAAAATATCATCATAAAGCCTACGGCTGTCAGCGTACTGACACTTATTATGGCAAAGCTCTTTGTTTTTTTATACAAAAAATAATTAAGGATACACCATACTCCCAGTACACCTGTTATCATTATCATTATAGGAGAGTTTGTCACAATGTTGACAGCGCACATAAACAGGCTGATAAAGCCTACCGTAATGATGATAAGACTTATGGTCCTGCTGTCGGTATTATCTGCGTCCCTTTTCAGATCCTTCAAAAAGTCAAGCATGATTTACCTCCCGTCCGAAAAATATTCCTGCGCTGCTTCTTCAATATTTTCCGCAGCCTTACGGTACATTTTCATAAAATTATTATGATTTGCGGCAATATAGTCCGTGTCATTGCTGCCAACAGCGTTCATCAGCTTCACAGCAGCGTCCGACAGTTCCGTAAGACCTACTTTATCCGCTTCCTCCGCCGCTTTTTCAAGGTTTACACGATAGCTCTTGAAGTCCTTGAAATTATAGTCAAGGTCAAGGTCGTTGCACCTGTTATTGTCGCAGAAATCGTAAACTGCGTTCATATACGCATCCCTATCTCCTTCAAGCAGCGCAAGCGCCTTTTCAATGTCAAACCTTGAGCCTACGTCTGCCGGAGCTTCCGTATCATTTTCCGCAGGTTCTTCGCCGTCAGCTTCCACAAACTTTATCATATCTCTGCTTATATGGCTGAACAGGCATTTTTCAATATCGTGACCCGTAAAGGGCTTTGAAAGATAGTCGTCAAAGCCTGCGTCAAGATAGGTCTGCTTTGCGCCGTGAACAGCGTTTGCCGTAAGAGCAACAAAGACCGTTCCTACTGCAAGCTGTTCCGCCTTTATCTTTTTCAGCGTTTCTATACCGTCCATTTCCGGCATCATATGGTCAAGGAAAACTATGTCGTATATATTATTTCTGAGAAGCTCTATACAATCCTTGCCGCTTGGAGCCGTTTCCACCTTTGCAAGAGTACGTTTGAGAAGGCTCTTGGCAACAAGCAGGTTGGTCTCGTTATCGTCAACAACGAGAATACGCACATCGGGCGCAGTTTTTGAGGCACTGTCGGAAATATTTTCGGCAGACGCCTTGAACCGCTGTTCATAATCTCCCATAGGCTCGGCTTTGACTATTTTCTGCTCCAGAACGAAGGAAAATGTTGAACCTACGCCGTAAACGCTGGAAACATTCATTTCGCTGCCCATCATGTTAAGCAGACGGGCAACGATAGTCAGTCCCAGACCCGTGCCCTCGATGCTGCGGTTCTTTTCCTGGTCAAGTCGCTGGAAGGAGGTGAACAGCTTATCCATATCCTCTTCCTTGATGCCTATGCCCGTATCGGAAACGCTTACTTCAAGCCTTGCAATACCGTCCTGCACCTGTATTGCCTTCATTCTCAGGCGCACATAGCCCTCGGGAGTATACTTTATCGCATTGGTAAGTATATTGGTAATTATCTGCCTGAGCCTTACATCGTCGCCGTAAAGCACAGAGGGTATTTTTTCGTCTATTTCGGGGATAAATCTTAGGTTTTTCTTTTCCGCCCTTATCCTAACCATATTTACTATATCGTTAACAAGGGAGCTTACATCATATTCCACAGGCACTATTTCCATCTTGCCCGACTCTATCTTTGACAGGTCAAGAATATCGTTTATGACGGAAAGAAGCGTTCTGCCTGCGCTCTGTATATTTGCGGCGTATTCCACTATCTGCTTTTCGCCCGATTCACGCATTATCATTTCGTTCATTCCGAGAACGGCGTTGATAGGCGTTCTTATTTCGTGGCTCATATTTGCAAGGAAGTCGTTTTTAGCCTTATCTGCGTTTATAGCCTTGTCGGCAGCTTCCTTAAGCTCACGGTTGACCTTTGCCTGCCAGCGTGTAAGGCTGTGCATTATAGCGTTTACAATAATTATACAAAGGGCAAACACACCAATATATATTAATTCGGAATAAATGATATTGCCTAAAATATAGAACATATCTCTGACAACAAATACATTGAAGCCGGAAATATCTTCCTTCATGGCAAAACAGATCTTATTCATGCCGTCATAGTCTATAAAGTCGACCCAAACATTATCCATTTTGGAAAGCGCTTCTCTGTAGCATATATCGGCAACATTTACCGAATATCCGGGCTTCATCTGATATTCTTCATTAGGGTGATTGAGAATATTTCCGTCAATGTCGGTAAGGAAAGCATAGCCGTTGTCGGTATAGCTTTCTCCAAGGATACCGATAAGCTTGTCAAGGTAATAGTCTATGCCGAGAACGCCGATAAAATTGCCCTTGCTGTCATAAACGATCTTACTGAGAGTAGTACAGTAAAGCCCCGTCTGCTCGTCATAATAAGGCGCCGAAACGCTGAAATTATCCTTTGAAACAAGAGTATCTATATACCACTGACGTTCTTCAACGTGCCAGTTTTCTTCAGGCTCCCAGCCGTTGTTCATAAGCACTGTATGCTCCCATTCGGGGTTGCATATGTAAGCTACCGAAATATCGTCATAATTTGACACGATGCTGTCAAGATATGCTATCGCCGAATCGTAATCGTCCGCAAATCCCGGCTGGGCAGAAATACTGTCGGAAATAACGTCCAGTATCGCTTTGTTTGTAATTGTCCATTCCCTGACCTGATTAAGATAGACCTGTGTTTCCTTTTCTATCTTGATCGCACTGAGTTCGCCTTGTTCAATAGTATTGAAAAAACAAGTAAATACGCCTGTCGCAATAAGTATGACAGTTACAAGAGCTATCCTTATCCTGTGATTGACAGGACTTTTACTCAGCTTTGTATTTATCTTATTGAGCTCGTTGTCTTCCGGTCTTGCTTTTTTTCCGGATTCGGCGATACAGTCGTCAAGCATACGATCCAGTTCTTTTGCCGAATTGCCTATTTCGGCGCCCGCTTCGCTGTCCTTTTCGCCTGTGCTGCCCAGTATCTCGGCACGGTTCATTATCCTTGAAAGAGGACGCTTGAATTCAAGGCTCATATTCTTCAAAAATTCGTCCTTTTCAGCAAGCGCATTCTCCGCATCCGCTTTCTTCCTGCATATATGAACAAAGAACACTGCGACAGCTGCCGCAAGCAGGAGCATAATAACAGTGATATACAGGGAATTGCCGCTAAGGAAGGAATACGCCTCTCCCCTCTTAACGCATACGATAAGATACCAGTCATAGTTGGTCTTATCGGAAAAAACATTGTATTTTACGCCGTTTTCGCTGTAATCGAAGGAATCTCCGTAGAGCATGAACGCCTTATTTACAAGCTCGTAGCAGGAATCCAGCTCCCTGTAATCTCTGCCCACATACTCCGATTTGGAATGACCGACGATCATTCCGTCTTCGTTGACAATAAGGCTTGTATCGGAGCCGTTTGCGTTCATTTCCTCAATATACTGCTGTATTCCGCTGAGATTGAAGTCAAGTCCCACTACGGTAGAGCCATCGGGAAGCAGCTTGGAGATACTGTAGCACATTTCCCCCGTGCTGGCATCGGCATACGGTTCGGTAACATTGACATTGCCCATACGTTTTTTTGCTTCAACATACCATGAACGTTCTTCAAGCACAAAATCATCGTTGGGAATGAAATCGTTTATATAAAGCTCGCCGTTATAGGCTGCGTAAGCGCTGAAACAGCTTCCGTCAGACCTGCTCTTTATATCCTCAATAGTTTCATCGCAGAAATACTCGTTAAGCAGCTCAGTTACATCTCCGTCAGATGAAATTATCTGTTCTATCTGCATTGCAACGCTGTCAAGAAGGCACTCGGAACGGTAAAGGCTGCCTTCCACCCTTCCTGCAATGCTGCTCAGGCGCATCTGACCTTCGGCTTCTATCTTATCCGTCTCGGTGCGCTTTATCATAACAACGTTCATAACAACGATAATGCCTATAACAGCTATAATAATGAACAAAGCCGCACGATAGCCACCGCTTAATTTTGACCTGCCCTTCTTCAACCCGATCATATCCTTTATAACATATTTGTACTGTCAGTTTATAATATCCTACTATAAATTATAATGTTTTTTTGCCAAAGTGTCAATAAAAAAGCAACTTGGCACAAATAATTCCCCATAATTTTACATCAAGCAATAAATAATGCCTAATTTTACAGTACAAATTTGTGTGTATTGTACAACAGAATATGAAGTTCTAAAGGCGGTCGTAATACTAAACACCAATAAAATACAGGAAAAAATCTGCGCCGAAATCCAATATATGCAAGATAGTCGGCTTGATTTTTTCCAAATTTTAAATGGTGTTTAGTATAAATCACCTTGCAAGGCTGTTATTCTATTATTTTATCATTTCGTACAAGCGTTTTTTCAGATATTCGTATCTCAGGCGCTTTTCTTCCTTGGCAAAATACACCTCACGGAACTGCTCGGAGCTGTGTTCATAGACAAGTTTTTAAAAATCTTAGAATTTCAATCCACACCCCCAAGTGGGGGTGAACTTAAATTTGTTTTGACCTTTGAAAGATAAATTTCCATTTCAATCCACACCCCCAAGTGGGGGTGAACAGTTTAGCCGAAAAGACTTACGGTATATCTTATGACATTTCAATCCACACCCCCAAGTGGGGGTGAACTCAGCGACGGGTATTCCTTCGACTTTCCTGAAAGAATTTCAATCCACACCCCCAAGTGGGGGTGAACATTTTAGCCATAGCTCTACCACCGTTGGAGCGATTATTTCAATCCACACCCCCAAGTGGGTGTGAACTCCGAATTTGTATACCCCATAACAACGGGATTGCAATTTCAATCCACACCCCCAAGTGGGGGTGAACCGGTATTGGCAATGTTAAGGAATACAGAAAATAAATTTCAATCCACACCCCCAAGTGGGGGTGAACGATGTTGTTAAACAATGGGACAGTACACTTGACGGAAATTTCAATCC
>JALEJQ010000038.1 GCA_022769565.1 Oscillospiraceae bacterium | reverse complement strand
CGGCTTTGATTTTCTCCGTGAGATAAGGGGGAAATATGACACTCCCGTCATAATGCTTACGGCAAATGATATGGAATCGGACGTTGTTTTCGGTCTTGAACAGGGTGCGGATGACTACATAACAAAGCCCTTCAGCCTTGCCGTGCTCCGTGCAAGGGTAAACGCACGGATTCGCAGGGGGAACGCACCGCAGAAAAGGTTTGTATGCGGCGGATTTGTTTTCGATTTTGAGAGAATGGAATTTTCGGCAGACGGCGTTCCTGCGGAACTTAGCAAGACCGAACAGAAGCTGCTGCGAATACTGACGGAAAACGCAGGAGTAACTGTTTCCCGTGCAAGGCTTGTGGACAGAATATGGACGGACGGGGCGGAGTATGTGGACGAAAACGCACTTTCCGTTGCGGTGAACCGTCTGAGGAACAAGCTGGGTGCGCAGGAGCATATAAAAACGGTCTACGGCGTTGGGTATGTCTGGGTGAACGGCGATGATTAAGTTTTTATTTATTTTTGCGGCGGTGTGCGTTATTGCTGCGGCGGTGACGGCAGTTCTTTACCGCAGGCGGACGGCAAGGGTGATGCGTTCTCTTGACAAGATGATTGACAAGGCGATAGACGGCAGCTTTACCGAGGAAAATATTGACGAAACTATGCTTTCTTCCGTTGAGGCGAAGCTGGCAAGGTATCTTTCCGCTTCCGAGCTTTCCGCAAGGAACGTTGCCGCAGAAAAGGAGAAGATAAAAGAGCTTATTTCCGACATTTCTCACCAGACAAGAACGCCCCTTGCAAACATTATGCTTTATTCCGAGCTTTTGTCCGAGCAGGAGCTGCCCCGTGAAGCAAAGGAGTGTGCTTCTTCCGTAAAGGCACAGGCGGAGAAGCTGTCCTTCCTTATTGAAGCACTTGTTAAGCTGTCAAGGCTTGAAACGGGGATATTTACCTTTGCGCCTGTGAGCTCTCCCGTTATGCCAATGCTTGAAGAGGTTTACAGCGGACTTCTTCCCGAGGCGGAGAAAAAAGGCTTGGCATTTACCCTTGAACCGACCTGCGCAAGCGCTGTTTTTGACAAGAAATGGACTGCCGAGGCGTTGGCTAACATTGCAGGCAATGCGATAAAGTACACAGACAGCGGCTCTGTAACGATTTCTGTCAAGGAATACGAAATGTTCGTCTGCATAGATATTGCCGACACGGGAGCAGGTATTCCCGAAGAAGAACAGGGACTGATTTTTGCACGTTTTTACCGTTCGCCCTCCGTTGCCGAAAAAGAGGGGCTTGGCATAGGTCTGTATCTGGCAAGGGAGATAATTTCCGGCTGCGGAGGATATATAAAGCTTAGTTCGGAACTGAACAAGGGTACGGTATTTTCCGTGTATTTGTCTAAGTGATTCTTTCAAAACTGTTAGAATTTATTTTCCTGTGAAAGAATTGAGAAATGATCCTGTGTTATTATCTGTATTGTAAGGTAATATTCCTGCAATACAGATTTTTTTGAAAGGAAGCATATTATGACAGTATTATCTACAGCGGACCTGAGAAAAATATACGGTTCCGGCGAAAGCGAGGTACACGCTCTTGACGGGGTGAATTTATCCGTGGAGAGGGGAGAGTTTGTTGCGGTGGTTGGCACCTCGGGCAGCGGAAAATCCACTTTGCTCCATATGCTGGGCGGTCTTGACAGACCCACATCGGGCAAAGTTGAGGTTGACGGCAAGGATATTTTTTCCCTGAGCGACGAGGAACTGACCATTTTCCGCAGGAGAAAAATAGGCTTTGTTTTCCAGAATTACAACCTTGTTCCCGTGCTGAACGTTTACGAGAATATTGTCCTGCCCGTTCAGCTTGACGGCGGTACACCCGATGAAAGCTACATAAACGGCGTTATAGAAACTCTCGGTCTCGGAAGCAAGCTGCAGAATCTTCCCAACAACCTTTCCGGCGGTCAGCAGCAGAGAGTTGCCATTGCCCGTGCTCTTGCTTCAAAGCCTGCAATAATCCTTGCGGACGAACCTACGGGCAACCTTGACAGCAAGACCTCACAGGACGTACTGGGTCTTCTTAAAATTACGAGCCGGAAGTTCTCACAGACTATAGTAATGATAACACACAACGAAGAGATCGCCCAGCTTGCGGACAGGATAATCCGCATTGAGGACGGCAGGATAGTGACAAGGAGCTGACGGCGATGAATGTATCAAACGGAAAGTGCATACGCCGCCTTAGCATAAAAAGCCTTAAAGCGGCAAAGCAGAGGAACATTATCGCAGTTATTTCCATTGCTCTTACAACGGTGATGTTCACATCTCTTTTTACCATAATAATGTCAATAGCACACGGCTATGAGCAGTCAAATTTCCGTCAGGTGGGCGGCTATGCTCACGGCGGTTTCAAATATCTTACGGAAGAGCAGTTTAACGAGCTGAAGGACGATGAGCTTATTAAGGAATATTCTCTCCGCCGCTTTGTTGGTATGCCCGAGAATGAGCCGTTCAACAAAGATCATGTTGAGGTAAGCTACTGCAATGAAAATGCCGCAAAGTGGATGTACTGCACACCTGAGGAGGGACGTCTGCCTGCGGAAAATACAAAGGAAGCGGCAACGGACACAAGGGTGCTGTCACTGCTTGGCGTTGAGCCGAAAATAGGCACGGAGTTTACCGTTACCTTTAATGTTGACGGCAAGGAAACCACAGAGACTTTCACCTTATGCGGCTGGTGGGAGCATGACGATGTGGTTGTTGCAAGTCATATACTTATCCCCGAGAGCCGTGCGGAGGAAATTTTTGCAAAGCTGGGCACAACGGGCGAGGACGGTATGACGGGTACATATAACCTTGACGTTATGCTGAAAAGCAAGGCGCATATTGAGGACGATATGCTTGATATTCTTGCAAGGCACGGTTATCAGAACGAAACTCACGGTGATGATTATATCGGCATAGGCGTGAACTGGGGATACGTTTCCGCACAATTCTTTGACGGCCTTGATGCAGAAACAACCCTTGCAATAATTGCTGCTCTTGTGCTGATAATTTTCACGGGCTATCTTATAATTTACAACGTGTTCAACATATCGGTCTCAAACGACATACGCCGTTACGGTCTGCTGAAAACTATCGGCACAACGGGACGGCAGATAAAGCGAATGGTGTATATTGAAGCAATTGTTCTTTCGGCGGCAGGAATACCGGCAGGACTTATTTTCGGCTGGCTGTGCGGTTCGGTGCTTACGCCCGTAGTTTTGTCACAGCTTGACGGCATTGAAAATACCGTTTCCGCAAGTCCTGTTATCTTTGCAGGAGCGGCGGTTTTCTCACTTGTAACGGTGTTCATATCCTGTCTTAAGCCTGCAAGGACGGCGGCGAAGGTTTCTCCCGTTGAAGCGGTGCGATATACCGAGGGCAGCAGCGTTAAGAAAACTGTAAGGAAGGCAAAGGGAGGCGCTTCGCTCTTTAAAATGGCGGCGGCAAACCTTGGAAGAAGCAGGAGCAAGACCTCTGTTACCGTTGCTTCAATGTCTTTATCGGTGGTGCTGCTTTGCGTAACGTTTATTTTTACCAAAGGTTTTGATATGGATAAGTATCTTGGTACAAGATCGGCTGCGGATTATATTGTTTCCGATGCGTCATATTTTCAGAACGGTATAATGAATGCTGTTCTGCCCGAAGATGCGGTGCAGTATATCACATCGCAGAATAATATTGAGGACGGTGGACGCACTTATCGCACAACAAGCGCAGTTTACGAATATGTGACAGAGGAATGGTACAGACAGCGTTTGCTTCGATGGAACGATGAGGATGCTGTAAATCGTATGATCGATATTACAGAAAAGCAGGACGGGCTTTTGCAGGATGATGTTCAGCTTTATGGCATGGAACAGTTTTGTCTTGATAGGCTTACTGTATTTGAAGGTGATATTTCAAAGCTGAAGGAGGGTAATTACATTGCTGCGGTATATCACTGCGATGATTATGGAAATATTGAGCAGGACAGCAACTGGGCAAAAATCGGTGACAAGGTCAAGCTGCGTTATGTGGATGAATTTGAATATTACAACAGGGAAACGGGTGAAATATATCCCTCCGCAGATGATATTCCCGAAGGTGCATTATGGTGGTATCGTGCCAAAAAGTACCGTGATGTTGAATATGAGGTCGCTGCACTGGTCAATGTTCCTCACAGCCTGAGCTACCGTCATTATGGCACGGATCAGTTTATTTTCGGTGCGGATGATTTCATAAAAGATACAGAAACGGAAAGCATAATGTACTATGCCTTTGACGTTCCCGATAATTGCAGCGAGCAGACAGAAGAATTTATGTCCGAGCTTACGAAGAATATAATGCCCTACCTTGATTATGAGAGCAAGGCGACATATGAGGCAGAATTTGAGGGCTTCCGCAGTATGTTCGTTATAATGGGGGGCGCTCTCAGCTTTATAACGGGACTTGTGGGAGTGCTGAACTTCCTTAACGCCGTGCTGACGGGAATAATTGCAAGGCGGCGTGAGTTTGCGGTGCTCCAGTCGGTAGGAATGACGGGAAAGCAGCTTAAGACCATGCTTGTTTTCGAGGGACTTTTCTATGCGTTGGGAGCGGCTCTGGCGGCACTTCTGTTTAGTGCGGCTTTTAGTCCGCTTGCGGCAAAGGCACTGGAGAGTATGTTCTGGTTCTTTACTTATAAGTTTACCATAGTGCCTGTGCTTATAGTTATACCGCTTTTTACGGTGCTGGGTATTGCATTGCCGCTTATCATATACAGATCTGCGGCGAAGAAGTCAATTGTTGAGAGATTAAGGGAAGCGGAATAACCGCAAACTTCCTGACCCGACAGCGAAGCGACTATAAAGTTTACGTCCACGCTTTTCAAAGGGTGGCAGGGGTCAAGGGGGCAGGCCCCATTGTCGCTCCTGTAGGAGCGAAACTCACCTAAACTAAGGCACAATGTATTGTTAAGTTAAGCACTCAAAAATGCGCAGAATGTGAACGGAATGTATGTTGACGAAAACAGGACGGGGCTTTCTTTCAGAAATTACGGCGGTCTGCTCCTTTTAGGCGGCAGAGGAGGGCGCACGGGCAAAAAATGCGGCGGTTGGGAGGAGCTTTCACGTTTTGCACGGGAAAAATACCCACGTTCCAAAGAGGTCTGCCGCTGGGCGGCGCAGGACTGCATAAGTCTGGACGGTATACCTTACATTGGCAGATACTCCGCAGGAACGTCAGACTTGTACACTGCAAGCGGCTTCAACAAGTGGGGAATGACAGGCTCGGCTCTTTCGGCAATGCTTCTAAGCGACATTATCACGGGCAAAAAAAATGAATATGAGGAGCTTTTTTCACCGTCAAGGAGCATTTTGCGTCCGCAGCTTGCCGTTAATGCTTTTGAAGCGGCTTCGAATCTGCTGACCTTTTCAAAAAAACGCTGTCCGCACCTTGGCTGTGCGCTTAAATGGAACTCTGCGGAACATTCCTGGGACTGCGCCTGTCACGGCTCACGCTTTACCGAAAACGGCAGAGTTATTGACAATCCTTCAAACGGAAACCTTAGATGAATTTGGAATGTGGAAAGTGGAATTATTATGCAGCTGCAAAGGTTTTATAAATTCCACTTTCCACTTTTCTCATTTTACTTTTCTCATTCCACTTTTTATATGTATTTATCGTGAATAAAAAATTAAAAGTGCGGTCGTGCGCTTGACATTGCAATGACAGATATGTTATAATTGTTTTTATCGTAAGTACACTTGTTTTTTACACAAGGACGGTCAGGGCGTGATTTTGTGAAAGATAAAACCTTTATTGTTGTCAGCACCGAGGTTCTGCCTGAGGTTTTTCCTAAGGTTCTGGAGGTGAAGCGGCTCATTGCCTGCGGCGAGGAGAAAAGCTCCGCTTCTGCCTGTAAGCGTGTAGGTATTTCAAGAAGCGCATATTACAAGTACAGGGAATGTGTTTTTACCTATGAGGAAAAGCTCACTCAGAAGATAGTTACCTATTATGCGGTGCTGAGAGACGAACCGGGTGTTCTTTCCGGCTTCCTTTCGGAGATACACAGGTCGGAAGCAAATATACTGACGGTCAATCAGAACATACCTATCGACGGCGCAGCTTCGGTGACTATTACCGCGCGGCTTCACGGAGACGGTGCGGAGGCTTACAAGCTAAGGGAAACGCTGGGGAAGCTACAGGGCGTTGTTGAAATAAAGTTACTTTCGGGAGAATAATTGGATTAAGGAGTTATGGGTTATGGCGAAAATTGCAGTTTTAGGCTACGGAGTTGTTGGCTCCGGCACGGTTGAGCTTTTTTACAAGAATAAGGACAGCATCATTAAAAAGGCCGGAAAGGATCTTGACATCAAGTATATCCTTGATATAAGAGAGTTCCCCGGAAGTCCCTACGAATCTAAATTTACAAAGAATATTGACGATATTCTGAACGACAGCGAGGTAACTCTTGTTGCAGAGGTCATGGGCGGCGTTCACCCTGCTTTTGATTTTGTCAAGGCTTGTCTTGAAAAGGGCAAGAGCGTTGTAACTTCCAACAAGGAGCTTGTTGCAAAGAAGGGTGCGGAGCTGC
The DNA here is from genome assembly GCA_022769565.1 of Oscillospiraceae bacterium. Taxonomy (GTDB): domain Bacteria; phylum Bacillota; class Clostridia; order Oscillospirales; family Ruminococcaceae; genus UMGS363. The sequence continues at coordinate 4,205 of JALEJQ010000038.1, read as the reverse complement.
TTAAAACAGCCGAAGCTAACGGCTGCAACTTCCTTTTTGAAGCCTCCACGGGCGGCGCTATCCCTATTATCCGTCCTCTTCACCAGTGCCTTGCGGCTAACGACATTACGGCTATTGCAGGTATTCTGAACGGAACAACGAATTTTATACTTACAAAGATGATTAACGAGCAGATGGACTTTGACGAGGCACTTAAAATGGCGCAGCAGCTTGGTTATGCGGAAAAGGATCCTACTGCGGACGTTGAGGGCTATGACGCCTGCCGCAAGATATGTATCCTTTCTTCACTTGCATTCGGCAAGCACGTTTATCCCGACTGGGTACACTGCGAGGGCATTTCAAAGATCACCGCAGAGGACGCTCAGTATGCGGAAAACTGGGGCGGCGCAGTTAAGCTCATCGGTTCTGTTAAGAAGACCGCTGACGGAAAGATACTGCCTATGGTGCGTCCTGCTTTTGTATGCAATGGAAACCAGCTTTCTCATGTAAGCGACGTTTTCAACGGCATTATGGTTTACGGCGATGCTGTGGATCAGGTAATGTTCTACGGCAGAGGTGCAGGTAAGCTGCCTACGGCAAGTGCTATCGTTGCCGACCTTATCGATGCTGCAAAGATGAACGGAACCTCCATTTCCCAGAAGTGGGAGGACAGCACGGACAACAGCTTTATTGCCGACTACAAGGATGATGTTGTTGCGTTCTACGTTCGCACGGAGGGTGTTTCAAAGGAAAAGGTGGCAGAGGTATTCGGCGAGGTTGAGTATCTTTCAAGAGAAAATCAGCCTGCAGGCGAGCTTGCGTTCATTGCTCCCGAAATGAAGGAGAAGGATTTTGATGTTAAGGCTGCGGCTCTCGGCGGAAAGCTGCTGGGTACTGTCCGTGTTCTTGACCTTGAAGGCTGATTCTCATAAAGTGCGATTTTTATAGTTGAAAACATACAAAAATACATTATTTTTACGGGGTGATTTGCATTGCCCCGTAAAATTTTAAAAAAATTTTTAAAGGAGAGTAAGTTTATTCACCAATTTTTAAAGCGAATGAACGATAATAAAAGTATGATAAAAATTCAGATACCTGCCACAAGCGCAAATCTCGGCGCAGGCTTTGACGCACTGGGTCTTGCACTCAGCTATTACAACTACGTCAACATGGAGGAGGCGGACGGGATACATATCTCAAGCCTTGATAACACGCCCGTTCCTCAGGACGAAAGCAACCTTATTTACGGCACTGCAAAGACCCTGTTCGAGATCTGCGGACGGCCTTTTCACGGACTTAAAATTGAACAGATAAACAACATTCCCATGGCAAGAGGTCTGGGCAGCTCTTCGGCGTGCATTATCGCAGGTCTTGTGGGGGCAAACACCATTATGGGCAACCCTCTGGGGCTTGACGATCTTGTTAATCTTTCGGCGCAGATAGAGGGACACCCCGACAACACTGCTCCTGCGCTCCTCGGCGGAATCGTTACGGCGGTTTTTGACGGTCAGGTGGTGCATTGGGTAAAGCAGGAGGTCTTCACAACGCTGAAATTCGTTGTGGTAGTCCCCGATTTTGAGCTTAAAACGGAGCAGGCGAGAGCTTGTCTGCCGGAACAGATCTCCCATAAGGACGCTGTGTACAATCTTTCAAGAGCGGCGCTGTTCTCGGCTTCGCTTCTTACGGGAAAGTATGAAAATCTCCGCACGGCTGTTCATGACAGGCTCCATCAGCCTTACAGAATGGAGCTTATACCCCACGGACGGGACGTTTTCGACACAGCGTACAGCCTCGGTGCTTATGCTTCATATCTCAGCGGTGCAGGACCTTCTCTTATGGCTATCGTTGATGCGGAAAATGAATATTTCTGCGGAAAAATGAAATTTGCCCTCGAAAAAATGGGTCTGGAAAATTGGGCTGTTCACGAATTGCATATTGACAATACAGGTACAAAGCTGTTATAATATAACTAATGAATTTACTCGTTTAACTAATTAATATGTGCATTTGCAACAAATTTTTAACGATTATTTTTACTTCATAATAAGTGATTGGCAACGGTTTATGCTGTTTGCCGAACAGGGGAGAGATTTATGGAGATAGAATACTTTTCCGAGACCCGTAATTACAACGATCAGATAGAGCTTTATAGGGCGCTGAACTGGTATAATCTGCCCGGTTACACCGACAGCGATATAGACAAGGCTAATCACAACAGCTTTTATTCCGTTTATGCCTATGACGGATACAAGCTGGTAGGACTTGGCAGAGTGGCTTCGGACGGACTTACCGCAGCGGTAATGAGCGGCATATGCGTAAGACCCGATTACAGGCGCAGAGGGATCGGCGAGCAGATCGTTACAAGGCTCGTTTACTACTGCCAGTCGGGAAAATATCAGATGAACGTTCAGCTTTTCTGCGAGGACAGCCTGCGCCCGTGGTATAAGAAGCAGGGTTTTGAGGATTATAATCTGGGAATGAGAAAATGTATGGTATTCCCGGAGGATCCCTGCAAGCTGAGGAAGGGTTTCGGAGAAATTTACGGCATTGAACAGATAACAAGCATTTGCCCCGATTTTTACTGGTATAATTTTGATTCCTTTGGTGAATTCAAGTATTCAAGCACTCTCGGAACGAATGGCGAGCTTGTACCGTCACTGTTTATGACATTTTATTCCGAAGAGCCTGTGAAATTTACGGCGGAAATAGATTTTCTCAACGTCAGCGAGTTTGAAATAGGCTGCAGGGGAGTAAGAAGTCCGCTTTCGGCTTTTGATATAATCAACACAAAGTCCTTGGGCTATTCCGATGACAAGCGTTACCGCATACGTTCCCTTGAAGATGACGACATAAGCTTTTTCTGCGAAAGTTTCCATATAATGAACGTTTACAGAAACGAATAATTTTCGGGAGGTCCTATGATAAGAGTTAAAACCTCTTCGCCTGAGGAAACAATGAGCTTTGCTGTGAAAATAGGAAAAATGCTCAGGGGCGGAGACATTATTGCTTACAGGGGCGGTCTCGGAGCCGGCAAGACCACATTTACAAGGGGACTTGCTGTTGGAATGGGGCTTCCCGATGAGGTATCTTCTCCGACCTTTGCGCTGGTCAATGAATACAGAGGCAAGGAAAGCACCCTTTATCACTTTGATATGTACCGCATAATGAACGCAGAAGCTCTTGAAACCACCGGTTTTTACGATTATATTTCGGATGACGGAGTTATTGCGGTGGAGTGGTCGGAAAATATTGACGGCTGTCTTCCCGATAACACTATAAAAATTACAATTGAAGCATTGGGCGGAGATGAACGCCTGATCACTGTGGAAGGGGATGAACGCTTTGATTCTGCTGGGAATTGATACATCAGGAAAAACCGCTTCCGTTGCGGTATGCGATGAGGAAAACGTGCTTGCGCAGACCTCCGTACTTACCCGTCTTACACATTCGCAGGTTATAATGCCGCTTTGCAGCGACGTTCTGCGCAATGCGGGAATTTCACTTAACAACGTTGACGCTATGGTAGTCTCAAGCGGACCGGGTTCTTACACCGGGCTTCGCATAGGCGTTTCGGCTGTCAAGGCGATGAGCTTTGCAATGAAAAAGAAATGTCTTGGTGTTTCCACACTTGAATCCCTTGCTTATAATATGAGAGGCTTTCACGGTGTTGTCTGCACGGTGATGAAGGCAAGGCTGAATCTTATGTACACCGCCTTTTTTACTTCTCATATGAATGTTATAACCCGTATTTTTGACGATACTATTCTCACGGAAGAGGATATTATTTCAAGGATCAAGTCATATCACGGGGATATTGTTCTTGTGGGAGATGCTGCGGCGGAGCTTTACTCCAAGGACGGACTTTCAGAGCTTGAAAATGTTAATCTTGCGCCTCCGCACCTCAGACTTCAGCTTGCTTCAAGCCTTTGTTACGCTTCCTTTGACAAGCAGTTCGGTACGGCGGAAACGCTTAATGCTGAATATCTGCAGGCGACAAAGGCGGAGAAGGATCTTATTGACGAATTACAGGCTAAAAACGCATAAAAAACGTGCTTTCGGTTCTGTGCCGGAAGCACGTTTGTTATGTATAATACTAATAACCATTTAACCTATGGATAAAATACGGCGGCTATAATACGCCCACTCTGCGTCAAACTCCCTTGACAGGCGTGATCTCCCCCTGTGAGGGGAGGTGTCACGAAGTGACAGAGGGGCTGACCGACAGA
>JALEJQ010000029.1 GCA_022769565.1 Oscillospiraceae bacterium | reverse complement strand
ATGGGTTAACACGCATTTGAGCGTTGGCGAGTGTTAGATGCGTGTTGAGGTGATCAAAAATGTCGTATATAAAGAATCCGTCGTATTTCCGTCGTATTCCCCCCAACCTCAAAGCCACCAACAACGTAAATACGCCGATTTCAAGCAATACGGCAAACCACCTCCAAAACCGCGTGTCGTGAGTTCGATTCTTACTGCCCCTGCCAATCATGTTCGACAATGTGATTATATGGTTGCAAGGCATAATCACATTGTCAACCCAAATTTAAAATAAAAAACTCCCACCCCGAGAACCCTCAGAGTGGGAGCTTTTTATACCTTATTCACTTTCCCCATTATCGCCCTTGTCCCTGAGTGCCTGCAAAGCCTTTTTAAGAAACTGCGGATAAGGAACACCCATAAGTCCAACATTTTCAAGCAGGGATATTCCCTCGTTGCCGATGAAAAAGAGTATTACCGCCATTCGCATATAGTTTGCACCCAGGGCGTTGTCAAGAAGCACCGCTATTCATACAATAAGTATTATCATATCCTCCTTTATATCTCGCCCACAATTTTCTTGTATTGCTCTTCCGTGATAACACCTTTATCGGAAAATTTCTTCACAATATCGGCAGTATAAATTTTAAGGTCATCAACGCCGTGTACATTGTCTGTGCCTCTATAATATCCAACTGTGTCGGGGTTTTATGCGGCGTATAGTCCAGATAATTTGCGGGATTTGCTATCTGCTGTACGCCGTTATCCTTGCCGCCGCTGAAAACGGGGTATTTTTCGATAACCTTTTCCACCGCCTTGTCAATGGTCGTGCTGTCGTCAACGTACCTTGCGGCAAGAGCCATTACGTCGTCCACATACTGAGGTGCGACCCCCTTGGAAAGGCAGGACACCTTTATTTCAAGCGCCTCTTTATCCTTTTCGGCAGCTTCCTTTGCGCTGTTGGCTGCGGCAAGGTCGTCGGCGGCTTTCTGCTCAGCCGTTTTCTGTGAATCCTTCCATTCTTTAAACGCTTTCAGCTCTTCCTTTGACGGCATATCCTTTTTAGCACGGTCAAGTCTCTGCTTGACAATGTCGTCAAGCTCCTTCTGCGTAAATGTTTTTTCCGCCTGCGCAGGTTCGGGCGTAGATACAGCGTTCGCGGCATTACCCGTGCCGCCCTTTGGATCACCTCCGTTGTTTTCAGCCTGTTCGGTTTCGGTTACGGTTGTGTTTGTTTCTTCTGCCATTGAAAATTCCTCCTTTTAGGTCGGGTAGACCGTTATTTCGTGCGGATTTTAACGCCGTTCAGCACGTTTCGGGCATAAAAACAGCGCCGAAGCTGCTTATTTACAGTATTAATCGTCACTTGTAAACTTGATAGGCGAAATAAATTCGGGCAGATAGTTCACTTCATAATGATATTTATCAACGTATGCGCCGCTTACATCTTCCACAACGTACATCGTGTATTCGCTGAGATAGATATAATGTTTTTTATATACATTCGGTTCGACTTCAACGATGATCTCAAGTTCATTTGAGGTGTTGTTTCTCAGAGAAAAATTGCCCACAAGTTCAAAAAGCGGCTTATCCGTTCGTGCATTGATGACCTCAATTCTTCGTGTTACGTTGAAATTGTCGGCTTCTTTTGAAATGTTGTGCGTGACCCTGTCTGATTCGTTCATCAGAGTACAGCCCGTGAGCATACACAGCGTAAACATTACTGCCGCCATTGTCAAAACTGCCATAATTTTTCTTTTCATAATATCAAATCCTTTCTGCATTTGAGCATAAAAAATGCGCCTTGCAGCCTAATGCAAAACGCTTGTGAAACTATATTTTAAAGATGTCGATTCCGAGGGGGTTAACTTGCTGTTAACTTGCCGGAATTCCCGACTTGTTCGGCATTTCCGAATAAGTAAGCCGTTTTTTAACTTGCCTGTAACTTGCGGTTATCTCGTGAAATCAGTACGATTTTCGCAAGATAGCAACTGCTTGCCAACAAAGTTGCTTAATTCTGACAACCGTTGATATACGTTTTAACGACTTCTTCACGGTGCATACTGTTGTCCTCTCTTATCATAGCCGCCAGGAGCAGAAGATAATTTATGCTGTCGCCGATTTTCTCGTCCCACAGCGCCACCGGATAATGCTTACCCTCTTCAACGCCTTTGAGCATATCATAGATCGATACCGTATGCTTGCACATCATTCCTGCAAGAGCGGTTTCGGGCTTGCATTTCTGCAAAGCCGCCGCCTGCTTGAAGTTGTGGAGCCTGTCTTCCGTTGCGTATTCGTCGGTCTTTTTGCAGAGAGTAGCTTCACACCTACTTATCTGTTCGTGAATTATCTCGTTGAATTTTTCGGTAGTCATTGTTATAATCTCCTTTCGGGCATAAGAAAAGCGCACCGATTCCACAGTACGCTTTAAACTATTCTGTTGTATCTTCAAAATTTGAAAGCATATGAGATAAGTGGTATTTGTAGTATCTCTCATCTGTTTCCTTTGCAAGCTTAATTATTTCGAGTGGTGCGGAATCAATAATTCTTGACTTATCCCCATCGGGAACCATATATCTATAAAGAACCGGAGGAATAGCGATCATTTTATTCATACCCTTTCAACAGAATTTCAACTACAGACCTTGCGGTCGCTCTTGGCGATCCGTTTTGATATTCAGCAACGCTTTCAGAGATAAACTCTTCGAGGCTTACAAGTCCGTAGGATGAAAGTTTTTTTGCTCTTGTCTTTATTATATCAGCATCTGTTGGGTTTGTCAATAGGCTAATGTCCTCCATAGCTTCTTCGTTAACTTTGTTGTATATTTCCCGTATCTCCGCCATTCTAAGGTTGAAATGCTTGTCGTTTATTGACATGTGGAGCTGTAAAGCATGCCCCATTTCGTGCCGAGCTGTGTGCAGAGGAGAAGACGTAGACCATTCACCGGCTTTTTTCTGCGTTTTTGCAACTTTAGCTAAAAATGCTCTACCATCATCACCGCCTGCACCAAAAAGAGTTATCTCTCGGCTGTTTGGATTATATCCTCCGTAATCGGTTCCGCCCTTATATGCCATTGCACCTATGGAGGATATCGTATCAATTTGACCGAATGTTTTTGTAAATTGATCGTACTCTTTTGAAATTTCTTCTTTCAGAGCTTTAGTCATGGGTTTCTCTTGCGATATATTTGAGAAGTTTACAGATGAGCCTTTTAGCGGCATTATTTCAGTCATGAGTGCGTTTTTATCCTCCACAGCCTTCGCCCTATACCCCTGCACCGTCAGCCTGTCGTTCCTCTGCGTAAGCTCATGCTCATCACAGTACGTCCTGTACGCCTTCCGCTGCTCCTTCAGCTTGACGCGGGCAGCCTTTGCACCCTCGGTGTCGCCGACCTCGTTAAGCATATCTGCTTCTCGCTTGGTGTTTCTGACCTTGCGTTCAAGCCGCCGCTGTTCCTGTATCTCCTTGTACCGCTTGTCGTTTTCCTCCTTGTCATAGGGGAAATACCGCTGAAAATTCACGCCGTCAATAAACGGGTATTTCTTGTGCCTGCAGTTTATCCCGAAAAGCCCGTCCGGCTCACCGTAAGAGGTGGAGGAAAGCGGCTCATAGTGTATCTCCTTGCCGTTGCCGTCGTGGGCGATTCCGCTTTTGTTGCTTCGGCTGTAAACTTTGCCTTGGTCTTTGGCACACTTCGGACGTGCACCCGGATGAGAACTGACCGCTATCAGGTCTATGCCGTAATCATCGCACCGTGCGTCCTGTGCGGCGTTGGCGGTGTTTGATACGGTGGTGCGAATGTCCATGTTTATGTACGCTTCGGGGGACCATTCACGGCCTGCTGCGTCCACAAATGCAGGAATGCCCTTGCTGTTAAATTCCCTTATGCACTTCCGCACAGCTTCCTGGCGGCTCTCCGCACCCATTACCGTTGACATGGTGTGCTTGCCTATTATGATTTGTTATAAGTTTGTGGGGAATGTTGGATGACTTCTGATTTTTGATAAAAAATGTGCTTTGGTACAAGATTCGTACTAAAGCACATTTTTATGGTAAGAAATCTTTGGAATAATTATCTCACGTTTTTCGGATTGACGCAATGCTTTTTTATTTAAAAGGATGTTCAGATGCTCGGCTGTCCCATATTTGGGACAGCAATTCATTGACAAATAATTATTCTGCTGATAAAATGGTACATAAGAAAAGTTATTCTTGTAGGATTTATATTTTTAGAAAGGAAGATTATTTATGGGTGAAATGACTGTAAAAGGATATGCGGAGAGAAAAGTTGAGTGCGATACCGTAAAGTATACTCTTGGCTTCAATGCAGAAGGATTGACAATATCTGATGCGGTGAAAAAAGTTAATGCAGAACTTGAACACTTTCTTGAAATAATGGAGAAGAATAGTATTACAGCTGATAGATTTGAAATTGTGGATAATAAATCAGCAGAAAAGTACGGTCACAATGAAGAAAAAATGCCATATTATTCGAAACGTATTGTTTCAATAACTATGCCATTAATAGCCAAAAACGTAAACAGCATGATGCAGTATATTTCGGATTATAAGCTTAATGTTGTTTCAGATGAAGAATACTTTTATTCCAAAATCAAGGAATTGCATGAGGAACTTCTCAAAGAAGCTGTAGCGGATTCAAGAAAAAAAGCTGAATTGATCGCTTCATTTACCGGGCAGAAGATCAAAGGTATAAAAAGTGTCTTTACAGAATACTCTGAATTTGAAGATCAATACCCGCAGGATAGTGAAATAAAAGTTTTTAAGCTGTGCGAAAGCAGACCATCACTCGCCGGAAAACTGTCCAACCCAACTATTGTGGAAACAGAAGATGTTTCTATTGTCTGGCTTATCGAGGATTAAAACAGTTCTTTAAATAGCGGAGAAAATGTAAATAAGGGTGGGAATGTGAGCTTTAGTATGTGTATCATGCTAAAGCTCATTTATATTGAAGTCTAATATATAAGAAAAAAACTATTCTTGATTATACAGATTTTTCATGGTATAATATAAATATCACAAGTTTACTAATAGGAGGGAATGCAGATGAATTACGAACTAAAACATTTTGATACAACTCTTTTAAAATTCACAGCAACAGAAGACAGCAGCATTCCCAAGATCAATATTTCATGGATAAACGAAGAAAAGCGAGAGCTGCTGCCTCTTGATCTGACTTGTACTCCCGATGGGTTATCATCATGGCTTAAACACAGAACCA
>JALEJQ010000007.1 GCA_022769565.1 Oscillospiraceae bacterium | reverse complement strand
GCAGGCAGGCCGGTCTGTCGGTCAGCCCCTCTGTCACTTCGTGACACCTCCCCTCACAGGGGGAGATCACGCCTGTCAAGGGAGTTTGACGCAGAGTGGGCGTATTATAGCCGCCGTATTTTATCCATAGGTTAAATGGTTATTAGTATCAGATACGTCATTGCAAAGCAATATATTATAATTATATAATACTTATAAAAAAAAATCAAGGTCAAATGCCAAAAAATACGGCATCTGACCTTAATCTATATTTAATACGGCTTCTGCGCCGGAAATAACCAAAGCTCCCCTATGGATATTTATACAAGGCGCTGCTCGAAGTTATCGGATCACGGACAGCGGACGGTATAAAAATATCACTTTGATCCGCCGTTACGCACTCCGCCGTATAATTCATTTTATGCTGAAAAGAGAAATCGGCTACATATGTTATCATTCGTACATAAGTTTCTTTAGATCCGTATCTCCGGCAAAGGATGACACATTGTAAAGGAAAAGCACCTGATCGTATTCCGAAACGTCAATTATTGATTTATACGACATCTGGATATATCTCATATCAAGAAGAGTTATCTCTGAATAATTTTCGGTAAGGAAGGGCGCATAACAATGAGCATATGAATCCTTAATAATAAGCAGCTTTCCTCCGCCGTTGTTGGTCTTAATCGTGACAATGGGAGAATTTGGACCGAGGAAGGACGCATATTTGTCCTTAACATCAAGATATTCACGGAAATACATACTGTCGTATACCTCAGGCTCTACGCCGAAATTCTTTGTAATCTCCACACGAACGGGCAGTTCTCCAAAAGACTTGTGATAAAAATCCATAGTATCATCGGGGATGTTGTTCCGCAGCGTCTTGGAATAAAAGGTTCCCTTGAATTCCGAGCTTGCGTGTTCAATATCATATTCCGAAAAGCTCAGAGGAGTATAACCCATTTGCCTTGCAGCAGCGGCATATGCAATATATGCGCCATAGCCGGTCCAATGATGATCTGTGCGGTAATAGATATATTCCGATGAATTTGCCGAAAGCTCGGGGTAAACATCAATACCCGTTACCGAGTTGTCTAATTCTTTGTAAACATAATCAATAAATTGGCGCTGATCCAGGTTCGGATAGTAAGACGGCAGCCTGTTTTTGTAAAATTCCGCAGACGTAGGCACCAGCATCATGTACACCGGCACATCGTTATCCCCAGCAAACTTATTAATGGCTGCAATGCTTTTATCCACATCGCTGTAATCGGGTTCTTTAACCTTTTCAATAAGCCTGTCCTTTAAAATATAAACACCATTCTGCTCTTTTTTGCCAAGCAGACCTTCAAAGCTCGATTTCATGCTTATCCAGGAAACTCTGCCTGCAAAATGATGTGAAATATATGTTTCCAGATCATCTGTATAGGTGCCGTTAAAAAGAGCTTTTGCGCTGAATTTAGGCATAGACTGCAGATATATATTCTCCATTTCGGAAAAATCCTTTTTCGGCAGGATAATTGTAACAACAGGCAGAATTATCAACACAGCGAAAAACACAACACATATAAATATCGCAGAAGCGCTGAAGCCTTTGCTTTTCTTTTTCGATTTTTTTATGATACTCACCCTCTTTTCAGAAACGGAAGTAAAGGAACGGATTGTATGTTGCGTCAACAAGATAAGCTGTGCATATCATCAGTACGCACACCTGCGCAATAGGTGCGGCATATTTGTTTATTATGGGATTTTTTTTGTCCATCTTTGAAGTAACGACCGTAAATATATTTGTTGAAGCAAAGAAGCATACGGCATAGATAACGATATTGTTCATAAACAGATACATTGAAGTGCTGTCGCCTGCCACGCCGTTAGCGCCAAACATAGCTTTCAGGAACGTCCATGCATCGGTAAGGGTGTTTGTGTCAAAAAGCACCCAGCCGAAAATCACAAGCACAAAGGTGTAAAGCATACTTATTCCCTGAGGCAGCTTGGCAAGTATTTTGCCCCAGCCGAAACGCTCAATTGCAATAAGAATACCAAAATAAAGACCCCAAAGCACAAAATTCCAGCTTGCGCCGTGCCATAAGCCCGTCAGCGCCCATACTACAAAGGTGTTGAAAATTGTTCTTGCAAGTCCCTTTCTGTTACCGCCCAAGGGGATATATACATACTCACGGAACCAGCTGCCAAGAGTTATATGCCACCTTCTCCAGAATTCGCTTATGCTTTTTGACGTATAGGGGTGGTCAAAATTTATCGGGAAGTTAAATCCAAGCATTTTTCCAAGACCTATTGCCATATCGGAATATCCCGAAAAATCAAAGTATATCTGGAACGTAAATGCCAGAATTCCCAACCATGCAGTAGCGGCGGAAATTTCCGTAAAGTCCATAGCCTTTACCTGCGTCCATATCAATCCTATATTGTTGGCAAGCAGCACCTTTTTGGCAAGACCCTTAAGAAATTTGCCTATACCTTCGCTGACTTTTGAAACGTTTACCGTTCTGCTGTCAATTTCATTGGCAACGTCTTCATAACGCACAATAGGTCCTGCAACGATCTGAGGGAACAAGGTCACATAGGAAGTAAAGCTGATAAAATTCTTTTGTACCTTGATTTTGCGCAAATAAAGGTCTATTGTATAAGACATACTCTGGAACGTGTAGAATGAAATACCGATAGGCAGCGGAAGCTGAGGGTCGGGAATATTTGTTCCAAGCAAAGAATTTACCGTTGTAATGAAGAACGAACTGTATTTGAATACCGCAAGCAGTCCCAGATTCATTATTACCGAAACAAGCAAAAATGCCATTCTTTTTTTTGGGCTTCCGTCAAAATGGTCTATTAGTCTTCCGGCAGTATAGTCAATGGCAGTAGACAGCATCATTACAAGTATATATTTAGGCTCTCCCCACGCATAGAAAAACAATCCCGAAACAAGTATAACAAGGTTTCTGAATTTATCGGGAAGAACAAAATATAAAATCATTGTGATAGGCAGAAAGAAATAAAGAAATACCAGACTTGAAAAAACCATAAAAAGTTAACCTCTCCCCTTTCAATCTGTTTCAGCCGCAAAACGCAGAAATTCCTCACGGCTCATCATTGTGTTAAGTATTTCCAGCATACTGTTTGTTGTAAGAAGCTGTGGCATATCAAGCCTTTTTAAAACAGCTTTTCTTTTTTCGGAAGAATTTTTGCCGCCCGTAAGACCTGCTTCATAAAGGTCGATTTTCGTTATAGGGTCACGGTTTTCCGAGGTTTCCGATGATAAAATGCCGGCTTTTTCAAAGGCCTTGAGCAAAATTCCCTTATCAATGCCCTCTACTCCCAGTTTCCCCTCTTTGGACGGCGCAGTTTTGCGTTTTTCCTTGCCGAAAATATCGGGAATATAAACATTGGTTATCTTTCCGTCTTTGACAGCACCCTTGATGTAATTCCGTATCTTAAATCCCGCACTGTCAGAATCGGTTAAAATAATTATTCCCTTTTTTTTAGCAAAATATCGTATCAGTTCTATTTTTTCCTTATCCTTGATGACCGAAAAGCCGTTTGTAGTAATTATAACACCATCTATGATAGAATTTAGTTTTATTTTGTCGTATTTTCCTTCAACAATTACAGCTTGTTCAAGATGAAGCATATTCCGATCTCCGTTTTATTTTGATGAAAGCATTTGTATTACCGCTTCTTCAAGCAATATCATATTATCCGTCTTAAGCGACTTCATTTTTACGTCCGTTTCGGTAAGTATCTGCATACATTTTCTTAAATGTCCCATTGAAAACAACCGTGCGTCACGGAAAGCGTTGTCTATCCTGAACTTAATATTTGCGGAATATCCAAAATCCGCCGCCGCTTCGGAGGGAGCCCTTCCGCTGCCCAAAGCGGTTTTTGCACGGTACAGGTCAAGCATATTTCCCGTTATGGCATACATTATTGCTACAGGTTCCACCTTTTCGGCTTCAAGCTCGTTCAGCTTCTTCATTGCCAAAGCCTTGTCACGCCGTGCAATTGCCTTTGCAAGGTCGAAAGCGTTAGTGTCAAGCTGCAAGGTACACAGCAGGTCTACCGTTTCCTTTGTGATCTCATTGCTGCCTGAATATGCTGTCAGCTTGTCGATCTCATTTCCGATTATCATAGAATCGCAGCCGCACACCTGCGCAAGATAAGCCGCCGTTTGCTTTGATATTGAAGAACCGCTTTTTGTTATTTTCGCAGCAATATCCTTTGCAAGCATATCGGGGGTCTTGTAAACAAAATTGCATACCGAACCCTTTTTGGCAACAGCGTCCATCAGCTTTTTATTTTTCGGCGTAGGATATTTTTTTCCGTCGGTAACATCGAAGGATGTATAGTAAAAAACCAAAACCGTAGTATCGGGAATATCTCCGATAAATTTTATCAGCCAGTTAAGGGTATCTGCGTTAAGAGTTTCGGCGTTAAGGTCTGAAACCGTGCAGCAGACATATTCAGCAAACATAGGAAGAGCCTCGCAGGCGTCCGTAAACTCGTTTATATCAAAATTTTTACCGTCAAAAGCGTGGAGATTATAGGTCTCATCGCCTTTTTTCACAGCCTTTGATACGACCATTTTTCTGAAGTTCTCAACGGCGGCAATATCCTTGCCGTAAAAATAGTATAAGTTATCAAGCTTACCCATTTTTACCGCCGCTTTTAAATCGCTTTCAATAACTGCTGCCACCGTGTATCACCTCCGATTTGATCTTATCACTGTAAATTTCTATAAGTACATTTTCACCGATATAAGCTGTAGTGTCCTTATTGACCGCAGCCTCAGCACCGCTGTTTATGAATATAACCGTTCCGCCGCTTATGTTATCTTTTATCTCCGTTCCGGCATAAACGATAACAACATCATAATATCCGTCTATATTCGTGCTGTATTTACCGTTATAAGCAAGAATACTGAACCCGTTTATTTCAAAAAGCATTGTATTGTTGTCCGATAAAGTAAGAGTATAATCAGGCATTGAAACGGTACAAGTCCTTGTGTTGTCATAAGTCTGAGTTTTTTCCGCACACATATAATTATAAGGCTGCTTGTAGGTGCTTTCGGGAGCAATTGCAGTTCCTACTCTGAACAATTCAAAGCGGTGCATATACATTGTTTCAGAAGTAATGTCATCAACTGTCAGACCGAGAAGCTCCACCCTGTTTATGCCTGTTCTGTTAAGGTATTTTACAGCACAGTCTGCCGTCCGTCCGCCTTTTATCAAATCTATGACCGAAGCGTTTTTGTTGTCATGGATAACTATAGAAGCGGAACCCTTGCCGTTGCTCAGTACCGCAGCGCTTATATGGTCCGAGGGAATAAATTTATACACCGCAATAACAGCAATACATACCGTAAATACAGCTACCGCCGTTACTGCTGTATGTCCTGCCTTTCTGAAATACAAAGCCGCCGCAATAATAATTATTACCGAAATAATTATTGCCGTTCCAGTAAACTTATATCCAAGAGGAATGTATGCAAACTGAAAGCTGCCTGCCGTTTTTGACAGTACAAGCACTATCTTACAGCACAATCCGCATATTTTCATCATAGGAGCCATTACAAATGAAGCTCCGCCGAAAAGTGCGGATATTATTCCACTTAAAAGTATCACCGTGCAGAAAGGAAGCAAAACTAAATTTGAAACGGGAGAAATAATTGATATTTCATCAAAAAACAAGAAAGAAACCGGAAAAACAACTGCAGATACGCATACAGAAGCTATCAGCGACTTTGTATGCTTTCTGAACTTTTGCTTTTTATCTGCCAGTTTGATAATTTCAGGAGCAACTGCGCCTATACCGATAACTCCCGCCACAGAAAGAAGGAAAGAAGCGTCCCTTACCGAAAACGGACACCCTGCCGTAAGAATTATCACGGCTATTCCCAAAGAATTCATTAAATCGGCACGCCTGTTGAACAAATTTGCACCATATACAAGTATAAGCATAATTGCCGCTCGCATGACCGAATCAGAAGCTCCCGAAAGCATTACAAAGGCACCCATCGGAACAAGCAGTACGCCGAATCTGGCGTATTTGTTCATCTCAAAAAGACACAAAATAAACCAGAAAAGCGAACACACCACCGAAAGATGAACTCCCGAAACAGCCATGATATGACCTATCCCTGCTCTGTAAAGCAAGGTTTTCGTTGTATCATCAATATCGGATTTATCGCCGAAAACCATAGCCTTTGCAACCGACATTTCCTCTAACGACAGATACTTGTTCATTCTGTCGTATATATAATTTCTGTACCTGCATAGGATCCTTTTCAGCGGCAGCTTGTCGGCAGGCGTAATTACAAGTTCTTTAGCCGAACCTATCATAAGATATATGCCTTTGGCTTTATAGTAATCAAGGCTGTTGAACAGATATGTGCTTTTAGGAAGACCGACCTTGCCCTTAACATATATTTCATCACCGATATCGCAGTTTTTAGCTTCACCGTAGCATATGATTTTTGCGGAAACAGCGCCGTTTATCCTGCCGTCAACAGTATAGGATGACATATCATTGCTGTAGTCCTTAAAATCGGTCAATACTCCCCTGACTTCAACAATACTGTCTGCATAGCTTACAGTGTTGTTATAAACTGCGTTTTCGTAACAGGAATAAAAAATCGTTCCCACCGCAAAGCATACAAAGCACACGCAAACAGCAATTTTCTTACCCTTTGTAACAAAACCCAAAACCACGGCAAGAGCAATAAGAACAACACCGACAGCAACATTAAGGCTGAAATAAAAAAATGATGCAAAAAGCAGACCAAGCAGATATGAAAATCCAACATAAGCCATTTTCCGCACCATTATTATTTTCCTCCGTTAATACTCAGCCCATTGTAACGTCAAGTTTTCTTCCGCCGAGAATATGGAAATGAAGATGCTTTACACTCTGACAACCGTTTTCGCCGCAGTTGGAAACAACACGGAAGCCGTCCTTGTCAATGCCCTGTTCCTTTGCAATTTTGGCAATAACTTCAAAAATATGGGCAATAACAGCGGAATTTTCTGCAGTAACGGCAGCAGCGCTGTCAATATGCTCCTTAGGAATAACAAGGATATGCACAGGCGCAAGTGGATTAATATCCTTAAACGCAAGCACCTTATCATCTTCATATACCTTTGTGCTGGGTATATCGCCGGAAACGATTTTACAGAAAAGACAATCCATTGCAATTATCTCCTTTTAAAGTACAGCAGGCTTTGATCCCTGCTGTACCCGTATATTTTTACTTTACAAATTCCTTAACAACATCAGTAAGAGAAGCAAGAGCGCTGTCCAGCTTGTTCTTGTCACCGATACCTGCCATAGCGCTGTCGGGACGTCCGCCGCCCTTTCCGCCTGTCAGAGCAGCGATCTTCTGTACTATCTTGCCGGAATGTGCGCCTGCGGAAACAGCGTCCTTACCGCTTACGCAGAGAATAGAGCCGCCGTCCTCTGTTACAGAAGCAAGTACGGCAATAATATCGGGAGCCTTGTCCTTTATCTGGTCGCCCATAGTTCTGAGAACATCGGACTTAACACCGCTGAACTTAGCGGAGGTTACACGGCAGCCGTTATAGGAAACTGCATTTTCAAAAAGAACATCAAGCTGTGAAGAAGCGATCTTGGAATTAAGCTCTGCAACTTGCTTTTCAAGTGCCTTTATCTCAGCAGCAGCAGCGGTGCAGCGTGCAGCAAGCTCGTTTACATTGGGAGCCTTGATAGCAGCTGCAGCCTGTGCAACGGTGTCCTTGTACTCGTCAATAAGACCGAGAACGCCTGTACCCGTTACAGCTTCGATCCTTCTTACGCCTGCGGCAACGGAGTTTTCGGAAATAATCTTGAAAAGACCGATATTTGAGGTATTCTTTACATGAGTACCGCCGCAGAATTCAAGAGAAACGCCGGGAACGTTGACAACTCTTACGACCTTGCCGTACTTTTCTCCGAACAAAGCCATAGCACCCAGCTTCTGCGCTTCTTCAATAGGCATTTCCTTAATATCAAGTTCAATTGCATTAAGAACAGCCTCGTTTACAAGGTTTTCTATCTTTGAAAGCTCCTCAGGCGTTACAGCACTGAAATGAGCAAAGTCGAATCTCATTCTGTCGGGAGAAACAAGTTGACCTGCCTGATGAACGTGGTTGCCGAGGACATTTCTTAATGCTGCCTGGAGCAGATGTGCGGCAGTATGGTTTCTTGCAGTTGCTGCACGAAGGGTCTTGTCCACCTTAGCCGTTACAGCCATACCTGTTGTAAATCCGCCGCTTGTTACCTCGCAGTGGCATACGAACTGACCGCCTGTCAGCTTCTGAGTATCGAGAACGTCCATAACATTTCCGTTGCCCTCGATAGTACCCTTGTCGCCTACCTGTCCGCCGCTCTCGGCATAGAAAGGAGTTGTTTCAAGAAGAACTGTTACTCTGTCGCCTTCTTCGCACATATCTGCTGCGTCGCCGTCCTTGACCATTGCAAGTATCTTTGTTTCGCACTCAAGTTCGTTATATCCGACAAACTTGGTTGTAAACTGAGTAAGTGCGCTTGCAGTAGCGTCGTCCCAGCCGCCGCTCAGCTTTCTGTTTTCACGGGCAGTCTGCTTCTGTATCTTCATGCACTCATGGAACTTGTCCTCATCAACGGAAATGCCCTTTTCGGCGCATATCTCCTTTGTAAGGTCAAGAGGGAATCCGTAAGTATCGTGAAGTTTGAAGGCTTCTTCACCGCCAAGGACTTTGTTTACGCCCTTAGCTTCGATTTCGGCAATGTACTGGTCAAGTATCTGAGAACCCTTGTCAACTGTCTTTGCAAACGCCTCTTCTTCCTTCTGAATTACTTTTTTGATGTATTCTCTCTTGGAATCAAGCTCGGGATAAGCGGAAACATTTTCGTTTATAACAGTATCAACGACTTCATAAAGGAAAGGTCTGTTAGTTCCAAGAATTCTGCCGTGTCTTGCAGCTCTTCTCAGCAGACGGCGGAGAACGTAGCCTCTGCCCTCGTTTGAAGGAAGAACGCCGTCGCCTACCATAAATGTGGTGCTTCTGATATGATCGGTGATAACACGGATAGAAACGTCGTCCTTTTCGTCTTCTTTGTATGTTTTTCCGGTGATCTCGGAAATTTTCTTCATGATATTCTGAACTGTATCGACCTCAAAAAGGTTGTCAACATCCTGCATTACACATGCAAGACGTTCAAGACCCATACCTGTGTCGATATTCTTGTTTGCAAGCTGAGTATAGTTTCCGTGACCGTCGTTATCGAACTGAGTAAATACAAGATTCCATATTTCAATAAGTCTGTCGCAATCTCCTGCCTGTTCAAAGCTTTCAAAAGGACCATACTTTTCGCCTCTGTCAAAATGTATCTCCGAACAAGGACCGCAGGGACCGCTTCCGTGTTCCCAGAAGTTGTCTGCCTTGCCCAGCTTTACAATTCTGTCACGGGGAATACCTACCTCGTTAGCCCAGATGTCACCTGCTTCGTCATCTTCCTCATAAATTGTTATCCAAAGCCTGTCCGCAGGAATTTCAAGTACCTTTGTAAGATACTCCCAAGCCCATGCGGTAGCCTCATGCTTGAAATAATCGCCGAATGAGAAGTTACCCAGCATTTCAAAATAAGTACCGTGTCTTGCAGTTTTGCCCACATTGTCAATATCAGGGGTTCTGATACACTTCTGGCAGGTAGTCACACGCTTGCAGGGAGGAGTTTCTATTCCCTGAAAATACTTTTTTAAGGGGGTCATACCTGCATTTATAAGCAGGATAGAATTGTCTCCCTGAGGAACAAGGGGTGCAGAATCCATGCGGAGATGTCCCTTGCTTTCAAAAAACTTTAAGTAGCTTTCACGAAGCTCGTTAAGTCCTGTCCATTTCATTTTAAATTAGCTCCATTCATATATAAAATATATTGAAAAAACGCTGTAAAATTGTTTCCGAAATCAGTCTTCTTCGTCGGTTTCGGGCATATCCCAGTTGTGATAAACGTTCTGAACGTCGTCATTATCCTCAAGATTTTCAAGGAGAAGATTCATTTTTCTGATAGCGTCCTCATCGGTGAGGGTCGTATAAGTAGCAGGTATCATTTCAACATCTGCGGAAAGGAGCTTGTAGCCCTTTTCAACAAGACCGTCTCTTACTGCGGAAAGGTCGTTAGGTTCTGTCTCGATCTCAATAGTATCGTCTTCCATAGAAAAATCGGATGCGCCAAGGTCAAAAACGTCTTCCATTACCTTGTCTTCATCAAGTCCCGTACCGTCTGCAACTATAATGCCCTTGCTTGAGAACATAAAGGATACGCAGCCTGTTGTTCCGAGATTGCCGCCGAACTTATCGAAATAATGACGGATATCGCCTGCTGTACGGTTTTTGTTGTCTGTAAGGGTCTCAACAATTACAGCAACGCCGCAGGGACCGTAGCCCTCGTAAACGTTTGACTCATAGTTGGTCTTGTCACCGTCGCCCATTGCTTTCTTGATTATTCTGTCGATATTATCGTTAGGCACGTTGTTAGACTTAGCTTTGGCAATAAGATCGCGGAGCTTGGAGTTGTTATTTGGGTCTCCGCCGCCTTCTTTAACGCAAACAGCTATTTCACGACCGATCTTTGTAAAGATCTTTGCCTTAGCGCCGTCTGTAGCTTCCTTTTTCCTTTTAATGTTATTCCATTTAGAATGTCCTGACATATTTGTATCTCTCCTTAAAATTAAAAATCAAATAACAAATTTTTCATTAGGTTTTATACAGCAGTAAACATCATACCTCCGTATTATACCAAATTGTATTGAAAATTTCAACTATTCTTTCGGAATTTCCCAAAAGATAAAGATAACCAAACAGCGCCTCCAACCCGGTCGCCCTGCGGTACTCAACGGGATTGGAGCTTTTGGGAACGGTATTTGAGGTAGCATTTCTGCCTCTTTTCATTATATTTTCTTCATCTTCCGTAAGCATTGGAAGAATAACGTCCACAGCCTTTGACTGATAAGCCGCTCTTACCCTTTCGACAGCTTCCTTATGCAGCCTGCCGACGGGCATATTAGCCGTCAGCACGATTTTTTCACGCACAAGCTGCTCATAGACTGCGTCACCGAGAAAAGCCAGCGTAAGCGGACTGTATTGATTAACGTCTTTTTTGTCCAGAAAAGTCACCCTCTCAGATCAATATACAAAGTCAAATTCAAATCCGAAAATATTTACCGTATCGCCCTCGTTGATGCCCTTTTGTTCAAGAGCATCAATAATTCCGCTGTTGCGCAAAACTCTTTGGAAATACTGAAGCGAAGCATAATCGTCCATATCAACGGTACGCATAATATGCTCCAGCCAAGGCGCTTCAACGTAAAATACGCCATCGTCCCCTCTTGTGATCTCGAATTTTTCACCGATACCGGCTCTTTCGTCAAGCTCCTGCCGGGTCATAGGCTCGGCTTCATATTCCTTTATAGGCGGCAGCTTATCAAGCTCGGCAGAGATCACGTCAACAAGCTCCTTTGTCCCCTGTGTTGTAGCCGCAGAGATCTGATAAAGCTTCATTCCCTTAGCTTCGATATAAGCCTTAAAATCCTCTATCTGTTCGGGAGAAGCCATATCGCACTTGTTTGCGGCAACTATCTGCGGACGTTCGGAAAGCTCTTCGCTGAAATTTTTAAGTTCGTTATTTATAATTTCAAAGTCTTCCTTGGGGTCTCTTCCCTCAATTCCCGAAACGTCAACAACATGAACGATAAGTCTGCACCTTTCTACATGGCGCAGAAATTCATGTCCGAGGCCCACGCCGTCGCTTGCGCCCTCGATAAGTCCCGGAATATCTGCCATAACAAAGGATTTTCCGTCCTCTACCTTTACCACACCAAGCACAGGCGTTAAAGTTGTAAAGTGATAATTGGCAATTTTAGGCTTTGCTGCCGAAACGACCGATATAAGAGTTGATTTTCCGACATTCGGGAAACCTACAAGTCCTACGTCTGCAAGCAGCTTCAACTCAAGCGTTACTTCAAAATCCTCTCCGATAAATCCTGGCTTTGAAAATTTCGGTATCTGTCTTGTAGGCGTAGCAAAACGTGCGTTGCCCTTGCCGCCCTTGCCGCCTTTTGCAAGGACTTTAGGCTCATCGGAAGACATATCAGCCATTATTCTTCCCGTGTTTGCTTCACGGATAAGAGTTCCCCTCGGCACCTTTATCACAAGGTCGGGAGCATTTTTGCCGGTACAGTTTCCTGCGCCGCCGTTCTGTCCTTTTTCAGCAGTATATTTTCTTTTATATCTGAAATCAATAAGTGTGGAAAGATTGTCGTCAACGCAGAAAATAACATCTCCGCCCTTTCCTCCGTCGCCGCCGTCCGGTCCGCCTGCAGCAACATATTTTTCACGATGGAACGAAACTGCACCGTCCCCTCCGTCTCCAGCTTTAATGTAAATTTTCGCCTTATCAACGAACATATCACACCCTCCTTAAATACACCGCAAAATTATCCATAATATCATTAGTATATCACAAAACATAGCATTCTGCAATACAAAAATAAAAAAAGGGATAGAAATCTATCCCTTTCATGAAAGTCAGAATATAAAATTATTCAGCAGCGTAAACGCTAACCTTCTTACGGTCACGTCCTACACGCTCAAATCTTACTGTTCCGTCAACCTTTGCAAAAAGTGTATTGTCAGAACCCATACCAACGCCTTCACCTGCGTGAATGTGTGTACCTCTCTGACGAACAAGGATGTTGCCGGCAACTACTGCCTGACCGTCTGCTCTTTTAACGCCAAGACGCTTGGATTCTGAATCACGACCGTTCTTGGTGGAGCCCATACCCTTTTTATGTGCCATATTATATTACACCTCCGTTAAATGCAATAATCCGAATAAAGTATTACTCAGCCGAATGTAAAGAACTTACGCCTTGATAGCGTCAATTCTTACCTTTGTGTAAGGCTGTCTGTGACCCTGCTTCTTGTGAGAAGAACCCTTCTTGGGCTTGTAGGTGAAAACAGTGATCTTCTTAGCCTTGCCGTTCTTGATAACCTTGGCTTCAACAGCTGCACCGTTTACATAGGGAGCACCTACTTCAAGACCGCTGTCCTTGCCGACAGCAATAACCTTGTCAAAAGTAACGGAATCGTCAGCGTTAACGTCGAGCTTTTCGATAAAGATCTCATCGCCCTCATTTACCTGATACTGCTTTCCGCCTGTTTCAATAATTGCGTACATTACAATGGCACCTGCCTTTTCATAAAACTCGCTGTAACAATAGGCGTATACCGGGATAATGGCATAACTTTAAAAGCCTAAGACATGCGGCTTAATTATTATATCACAGCAGTTTTTATTTGTCAACAGCTTTTCAAAAAAATTCGGAAGTTTTTTGTCTTTTACCGTTTACGCTGTTAAACAATGCGAAAATGCTGTTTTTTCAGTGGATATACATACAGAAAACAGGTTATGCAATAATTTATTTTGCGGTCCGATCCTTATGCAATCTTTTATATATAAGATACACCGCAGGAAGAAATGCTGCAAGCAAAGGACAGTAGATCACGACCTCGGCAGCAATTTTGCCTGTTCTTATCACGAACTGCTCCTTGGTCTGGGACATAAATCCGGCAGACATAAGGATAAGTGTGTTAAACACCAGGTTTATCACAAAGGAATCTATAAGACGCGCAACCACTGCCATAACGGCAAGCTTTTTGCCCTGCTGCCTGTAAAGGCATATGCCGTACAGCAATCCTTCTGCCGCTGCAGTAAGGGTAAGAAGCGGCATAGGCGCCTGTCCGCTTATAATACAGCCAAGCAGATCTCCGGCAACCGCCGCAAGCACAGCAGGAACAGGACCGTAAAGCATTCCCACAACGGAAAGTGCGGCAAAAGCAAAATTCACCTTTGCAAAAGAACCTATTTTAATGGAAAAGAAATCAAGAATTATAAAAAGTGCGATAAGTATGCCGGTTGTTGCAAGGCATTTCACACTTTTCAGCTTCTTGGCAGAATCGGGAAACAAAGAAAAAAAGCCTTTCATATTATACCTCCTTGAAATAATGCTGTTTTGCATATCGGGAGGATAAAAAAGGCTCCTGTATGCATTTCAGCGGGATGCGAATATTGAACCGCAAACGTATAAACGTTTTTCGTTCCGCAGACAACTCCCCGTCCTGCGGACACTTGACCGAAAATTAATTCGGTTCTTTACGCTCATTATTCTACTCTGTAAATGCCTGCTTTCTGTTGTAACACTTATATTATACTTCCCAAGATGAATTTTATCAAGGAAAGTACATTATTGAAGTGCAATATTGCCTATACCTACAATTTTTACAAGCTGTTCCAAAAGATTCTCGGTAATATTCACGCCTGTAATGCTTTTGGGCTTTACATATTTTTTTATATCTTCAAAGTAAAATATCACTTTTCCGCTGCCCGGACTTCCGCTGCACGAACTCAAAATTTCGTTTATCTTGTCCGATTCGCCGCTTCCAAACTTTATATAAAGATTACCCGAAGATACGGCTTTAACATACATTTCCGCACTCATAGCAGTTTCGGCAATGACCTTCGGGCTGTCGTCCTTGTATGAAATTTTGCCGCTTATAAAAATATAATTGCCCTGACGCAGATTATTGACATTTGCAGCATAAATTTCGGGGAAAAAGATGACCTCGCACTCGCCTGCTTCATCTTCCGCAGAAGCAAAAGCCATTACCGAGCCGGATTTTGTCTTGTGCAGCTTTACGCTCTGCAGTATACAGATAAATTTAACGTTTGAGCCATCGGGAATTTTTCCGCTCTCCGAATAAAAGCAGCGTATCTCAGTATGCTTCGCCGCTGCAGAAATATTCGCATACTGCATAAGCGGATGTCCCGAAATATACATTCCTGCAGCTTCTTTTTCAAACTCAAGTAGCGTTCCCAACGGGTATTCGGGGAGCTTCTTCATCGGCACCTCGGGTTCTGCCGCTCCCGAGCTGCCCGAATCAAAGAAATTTATCTGCCCTTCTATATTCTGCCTTACAGAAGCCTGAAGTCCCGAAAAAATATTATCGTAATTTTCCATCATTTCACGGCGATTAAGGCTGAAACTGTCAAAGGCTCCGCATTTTATAAGGCTTTCCGCAGCCTTGCGGTTAATATCCTTGCCGTTCATACGTCGGCAGAAGTCAGAAAGCGATGTAAAGTTACCATTCTTTACACGTTCAAATATGATATTGTCAATAGCATTTTTCCCAAGATTTCTCACAGCAAGCAGCGCAAACCTTATACCGTCCTTATCTGCGGAAAAGCCTGCCTCACTCCTGTTTATATCGGGACAAAGTATCTTTATTCCGCGTTTGCCGCACTCGGCAATGTAATCGGAAAGCTTGTACTGGCTGTCCATAACGCTTGTCATAAGAGCAGCCATATATTCCTTATAAAAATGACATTTCAGGTATGCCGTCTGATACGCCACATGAGCATATGCGGCAGCGTGGGATTTGTTGAACGCATAAGAAGCAAAACCCGACATTTCATCAAAAATATCATTTGCCGTACTTTCGGGAACGCCGTTGGACTTTGCGCCCCCCACAAAAATGCTCCTCTCCTTTTCCATAACGTCCGCTTTTTTCTTTGCCATTGCACGGCGCACAAGGTCTGCTCTGCCGTAGGAATAACCTGCCAGTTTGCGGCATATCTGCATTACCTGTTCCTGATAAACGATGCAGCCGTAAGTCACGTTGAGAATATCCTCCAGAAGTGGATGCTTGTAGGTGACCTTTTCGGGGTGATGTCGGTTTTCAATATATTTCGGAATACTGTCCATAGGTCCGGGACGGTAAAGGGAAAGCACCGCAATAAGATCCTCTATTGATTCGGGTTTAAGCCTTGAAAGCACCTGCCGCATACCTGCACTTTCAAACTGGAACACAGCGTCCGATTCTCCTGCCGAAAGCATTTCAAAAACCTGTTTGTCGTCAAGAGGTATCTTTTCAATGTTAAAATCGGTACAGCTTTTACGCACAGCTTTTACCGTGTCGCTTATGACCGTCAGTGTCCTCAGACCGAGAAAATCCATTTTCAGCAAACCAAGGCTTTCAAGGATATTCATAGGGTACTGGGTAACGACCGCTTCATCGTTTTTCTGAACGGGAACATAGTTGCTTACGGGTGCGTCGGAAATAACCACTCCTGCCGCATGGGTAGAAGCGTGTCTCGGCATACCCTCTATCTTTTTCGCCGTGTCTATAAGCTCGTGAACGGTGGAATCGGACATATACAGCTTTTTAAGCTCCTCGCTTGAAGCAAGCGCCTTATCAAGGGTTGCATGAAGCTCAAATGGTATCAGCTTTGAGACCGTATCAACCGTGTTATAGGGCAGCTCCATTACCCTGCCAACATCACGGACAGCAGCTTTCGCCGCCATTGTACCGAATGTTATTATCTGAGCAACACGGTCGCTGCCGTACTTTTCAACAACATAATCAATGACCTGCTGACGTTTTTCATAGCAGAAATCAATATCAAAATCGGGCATTGACACACGTTCGGGATTAAGAAAACGCTCAAAAAGAAGATTGTACTTCATAGGGTCAATGTTGGTTATTCCTATGCAGTAAGCTGCAATACTTCCTGCGCCCGAACCTCGTCCCGGTCCCACGGGAATGTCGTGTGTCTTGGCGTAATGAACGAAATCCCACACTATAAGATAGTAATCGGTGTAACCCATTTTTATTATAACATCAAGCTCGTATTCAAGGCGCTTAACATACTCTTCCGGCGGATCTTCACCATATCTTTCCTTCAAACCCTCATAGCACATATTGCGGAAATAGCCTGCATTGTCCGTTACGCCCGGAATTTCGTATTTAGGCAGCTTTATCACGCCAAATTCAAATTCCACATTGCAGCGTTCGGCGATCCTGACCGTATTTTCTACGGCTTCGGGTCTTTGCGCAAAAATACTCTCCATTTCCTCACGGTTTTTTATATAGAATTCGTTTGTGGGGAAATTAAGAGGACTTGGCTTACTCAAAGGCGTGTTTGTCTGTATCGCAACAAGCACCTTTTGTATTTTAACGTCGGATTTAAGGATATAATGTGCGTCATTTGTAGCGCAGAGGGGTATCCCCGTTTCCGCAGAAAGCCTGTAAAGCAGCGGCAGCACCGAAATTTCCTCTTTTATGCCGTGATTCTGCACCTCGATAAAGTAATTTCCGCTTCCGAAAATTCTGTTGTACTCAAGAGCCTTGTTTTTAGCCGTTTCATACTCCCCGTTCAGAAGAAGTCTCGGTATTTCCCCGGCAATACATCCTGAAAGAGCGATAAGTCCCCTGCTGTACTGCTTCAAAGCCTCAATATCTACCCTCGGTTTGCTGTAAAAGCCTTCGGTATAGCCAAGAGAGACCAGCTTTATAAGATTATTGTAGCCTTCGTTGTTTTCACAGATAAGAACAAGGTGATAAGGCTTGCCGTCAATGCCTGTCACCTTGTCAAAACGTGTTCTCGGAGCAACATACACCTCGCAGCCGATAATAGGCTTTATCCCCTCAGCCTTAGCTTCATTGTAAAATTCAATTGCCGCATAAAGGTTGCCGTGATCGGTAACCGCCACAGCAGGCTGACCAAGCTCCTTAACTCTCCGCACAAGCTCTTTTATTCGGCAGGCACCGTCAAGAAGGCTGTATTCGCTGTGGAGATGAAGATGAACAAAATTTTCCATAAAGCCCCCTTAATAAATTTGGAGTTTGAAGAGTGGAGAGTGAAGTTTTTTCAATGTGAAATTTGGAAAGTGGAAAGTTGAATTTATAGTGTCTGCTGCACCGACGGATTTGGGTTCATATCGTTTTTCTGTACAATAAACCTGGAATTTGTTTATTTCTTTACAATTCTCCATTCCTCTCCATCGATTATGTATTGGAACTCAGACAAATTTTCATCAAGCATTACACTTAGTAAATCATAAAAATCATTCACAAGATTTAATGTTGGCAATTCTGCTTTTTTGATCCAATACATTTTCCCTTCTTCTGAACTTCTTAACTCCCCTTTAAATTGATTTGTTTCGAAAAGAAATACAATATATCTGCCGCCTTCTATCGGAAATTGTTTAACACCGCATAAGTGAGGTTTTATTATAGTCAGACCTGTTTCTTCTTTCATCTCCCTTATAACTGCATCAACGATAGACTCTCCTGTTTCAATATGCCCTCCGGGAAGTGTAAACCCCTTCCAATCATTTTTTATCCTATTCTGTAATAAGTATTCTCCATCTTTATGAATTAAACATAAGACTGTAAGCTCAACATTTTCTGTTCGCATTGATTTTCCCCCACTTCTTTATTGACAACTTCCGATTTGCCGCTTAGTTTATTCCCCTATAATTAAAATCAAAGCAATTCCACTTTCAACTCTCCACATTTCACTTTCATTGCTTCTGTTCTCCATATTTCTCATTTTCCATAAAGCCCCTTAATAAGTTTGGAGTTTGAAGAGTGGGGAGTGAAGTTTTTTCAATGTGGAATTTGGAAAGTGGAATTTATAGTGTCTGCTGCGCAGACGGATTTTGTTTTAGATTTTTCTGACAAATAAATTGGGATCTATATGCCGCAGATAACAAAATAATCAAACCTTTTAAAATTATCATCAGCCCAAAATTTCATTTCCATAATGACTTCATTTATGATACTATTCTCGTTTTTAGCTTTGCTTTGGATAACGTCCCATTTTTCTCTGTCAATAACAGTAATTCCATAATAATTGAAATCAGGTATAATTTTGTAAAGTGAAATCTCATCCACGATGTCCATATGGAGAAGTAATGAATCTTCTTTCCAGAACTCCATATTAAGAAGAAATGAATCCTCTTTAGAGAGATCCTGCTTATATTTTGAGCCATTTTGTCCTTTTTGAAACTCAAAATAACAAGTGCCGCCTATAAGTTTTCGCTGCTTTTCACTGATAAAATATTTCATACGATCACCTGTCAAATGGTGTTTATCCACCTAACATATTATTTTCATCCGTTTCCAATCATAAGATTTTACTTTTTGCTTTTAGCCTTTTTTACAGTTGAAAATGCTAAAACAGGAAGTGAAATTAAGTTGATCACACCTAATACTCTTACTATAATATCAGGCAACTCTATCGAAACAATATTAGCTCCTGCCAATATAATTGTTGCGATACCAATTAAAAATAAACTTATTGACCACATTATATTGATTATCTTTGAATCCATTTTTGCACCTCCGTAAATCCCGGTTTACCGCTTAGTTCATTCCACCAAAAACATATTTAAAATCAATATAATTCCACTTTCAACTTTCCAAATTTCACATTAAAATAACTACACTCTTCAAACTTCCTAAAACTTTCATTCGCTCTGTTCCCCGTATTCCTCCCTAAGCTTATCCGCAAATTCGGAAATACGTTTGAGCCTGTGGTTTGCGCCGGAACGTCCGATAGGCTTGTCAAGGGCTTCACCAAGCTCTCTCAGCGACATTTCGGGGAATTCCATTCTTACTTCAGCTATGTTCACAAGATCGGGAGGCAGATTTTCCAAACCTACCTTTTCCATAATGTACTCAATATCCGCTATCTGCTTGTCAGAGGCTTTAAGGGTACGGTCGATATTTGCAGCGTCGCAGTTGGCAATACGGTTCGCCTTGTTTCGCACATCTTTAAGTATCTTAACATTCATCAGCTCAATTGACGACATTGTTGCACCCATAAAGGTTATAACATCTTCTATCTCCTCGCTGTCCTTCATATAAATAACGTGGTTTCCCTTTCGCTCTGTGGACTTCACGTTAAACCCAACCTCAATAAGCAGATCCTTCAGGTCGTTCATAAGGTTAAAGTAAGGCACGGTAAATTCAAGATGATATTCCTTTATCGGCTCGGCAATGCTTCCGCAGGAAAGAAATGCTCCCCCGATAAAGGCAAAAATATCGTTGTTGTTGATATTATCCCTCTGGATACGGTGTATAAGGCTTCGGCTGGAAATATGGAAACGATAGATTATTTCATCACGGTGCTTCTGGTCTTCAACGCTTAAAATATAAAGCACCGTGTCGTTTTTCTTTTCTGTCTTTGAAACGCTGACAACGCCCGAACAGCCTGTAACATCGTCCGCAAGGCTGCAGAAAAGGCTGCTCACCATATCATTTTCCGTCTGGAACACGATATTGTCTGCGTCAAAATTCTTACAAAAAAGCAGCATACCGTAAAAGCAGGCATACTTCCTGTCACGGTCTGTCATAAGACCGCATATCTCTTTTTTTACGGAATAAGAAAAGGACATTTACTTACCTCCGACTATTTTTTGCTAATATCCCTGTGGCAGATACGGCATTTAACCCCATTTTCTTCAAGATATTTAAACATATTTTCGGCAAAGGTAACGGAACGATGCTTTCCACCCGTACATCCGAAAGCTATAACAAGCTGGCTCTTTCCCTCGTGATGATACAGGGGAATAAGAAAGCTTATCATATCTTCAAGCTTTTTAAGCAGCTCCTTTGACTGGTCAAACTGCATAACATAATCGCTTACGCAGCTTTCAAGACCCGTATGTGTTTTAAGCTCGGGAATATAAAAGGGATTAGGCAGACAGCGTACATCGAAAACAAGGTCAGCTTCCCTTGCGCAGCCGTATTTAAAGCCGAATGACATTACCTTTACAACCATTGAATCAGCAGGATTGTCAAGGAAAAGGCCGTACACGTTTTCTTTAAGCTGTGCCATGGAAAGCTCGGAGGTATCTATGTAATAATCCGCCTTTTCACGGACGGACATCAGCATTTCACGCTCCATAGCTATTGCCCTTTGTATACTGCCGTGGCTTGCTTCGTCCAAGGGGTGACGGCGGCGTGTTTCCTTATACCGCTTTATAAGCACCTCGTCTGCAGCGTCAAGGAAAAGGATTTTATAGTTAAGGTCATTTTCCTTGAAATAGCTAAGTCCCTTGTCAAGTTCAAGGAACAGCTCTCCCCCTCTTATATCGGTAACAATTGCAACATTATGGATAATTTTCTCGGATTTTGTACAGATCTCCGCAAATTTTGGGATAAGCTGAGGCGGAATATTGTCTATGCAGTAATATCCGATGTCTTCAAGCACATTAATTACCCCGGACTTTCCCGATCCCGAAAGTCCCGTTACTATCAGAAAATTCATCTTCTGTACTCCTCCCTGTCCGAAATGATCTCAGGCTCGCATTCAAGCACATAGCCCGTTTTTTCCTTAACAACAGCCTTTACTTTCGCAATAAGCCCCATAAGGTCGTCAAAGGAAGCGTCTCCCTTGTTGATAACGAAACCGCTGTGCTTGGTGCTTACCTCTGCGCCGCCTACGGAAAAGCCTTTAAGTCCGCACTGTTCAATAAGCAGAGAAGCATAACTTCCCTCAGGACGTTTAAAGGTACTTCCTGCGCTTGGGTATTCAAGGGGCTGCTTTGAACGGCGCTTTTCCATAAGTTCGTCCATTCTTGCCTTTATCGCCGCTTTATCGTCCTTTACAAGAGTGAATTCTGCGGAAAGCACTATTTCTCCGCTTACGGTAAACCTACTTCTTCTGTAAGACATATCAAGGTCTGTGCCGAAGTATTTTTTCACAATTCCGTTTTTATCCATAACTTCCGCACAGGTTATAACGTCCTTTATCTCTCCGCCATAGGCTCCTGCGTTCATATATACCGCTCCGCCTACCGAGCCGGGTATTCCGTATGCAAATTCAAGTCCGCTCAGCCCATGCTCAAGTGCAAAGTTACAAAGCTTTACAAGCGGAGTTCCTGCAAAGCAAACCATCACAGTTTCGTCCTTTAAGGCAATATCTTCTCCGCAAATACGGAAAACAGCCGCATTAACTCCCCTGTCATCGGCAATAAGGTTTGACCCTCTGCCTATAATATAGTAAGGCACATTGTGCTTTGCTGCAAATGGTATTACCTTTACACATTTTTCTGCACTGTCAAGCTCTGCAAGCAGCGGCACCTTTCCGCCTATTCTGAATGTCGTATAATTTTTAAGCTCCGCATTATGCACTACATTACATCCTGCATTTTTGGCTTTCTGTTCAAGTAAGGTCAAATTGTCCTCTGTCATAAAAGCAACCTCGTTAATCAAATATATTTCCGTGTCTGCTCTGAATATAAGAATAAAGTCTGTCCCAGTCGGCATTAATTATAAGAGTTTTTGGAAAATCAAGCTCTTCAATAAGTTTTTCCGACTCCGTGACCTCTCCAACAAGTCCGTAAAAATGTGCGTCGGTATTTACAATTACGGGAATATCATATTTTTTGCATATTTTAATGATCTCCCTGTAATTATCCCGTGTGTTTTTCCAGACAATAGTACTTTCGTTTATTTCCACAAGTTTTCCGTATTCCTTAAACTTTTTAAGGCATTTTTCATAGTCAAAAGGACAACCGACGGTAGCGCAGTGACCGATAACGTCAATATCATTGTTTTCCGCCAGTTTAAGATACATAGTTGTATTCTGTTCAAAGGTACCCGGTTCAAGAATATCCTTGTGAAGAGATGCTATTATCCAATCCAAAGCAATACATTCATCATGAGGAAAATCAATATTTCCGTCATAATCTATTATACTCGCTTCAGCGCCGTATATGATCTTTACGCCCATAAGATTTCTTGGAACAGCCTTGCGCAGGTTATGAAAATGCCAAATATGAGGCGCATCGGTAGAACCCGGCGTATGGTCGGTTATGGCAATAGCCGTCAGACCTTTTTCGGCAGCACCCTCAGCCATTTCCTTAACAGTTGAAAAAGCGTGTGTAGAAGCAAGAGTATGTGTGTGCATATCAGCTGCGATCAACAAAACAAAGACCTCCGAAAATTAATAAATATCCCATTTTTTTATAGTTTCTTTCTTGTCCATGTCAAGTCCGAGATTGTCAAGAAGCTCCTGAGCGGCATTATATCCCATCTTTTTCTGACGGTTGTTCATTGCGGCAACTTCAAGAATGACCGCAAGATTACGTCCCGGCTTAACAGGGATAGTGCTGCAGGGTACTTTAACTCCGAGAATAGAAGTATATTCGCTGTCAACACCCATGCGGTCGTACACCTTTTCGCTGTCCCAAGGTTCAAGCTCAACTATCATATCAATTTTTTCTGTCACCTTGACAGAACCCATACCGAAAAGACGTCTTGCATTGACGATTCCTATACCTCTTATTTCAAGGAAATGGCGGATATTTTCTGGTGAAGAACCAACAAGGCTTATATTTGACACCTTTCTTATCTCAACAGCGTCATCGGCAACAAGTCTGTGACCTCTTTTTATAAGCTCAACGGCAGTTTCACTCTTACCTACACCGCTTTCGCCCAAAATAAGCATACCTTCGCCGTAAACCTCGATAAGAACGCCGTGGCGTGTAATTCTCGGTGCAAGGTGAAGATTAAGAAATGCGATAAGAGCCGCCATAAAGCTTGATGTGCTTTCCTTGCTTCTGAGCAGTGGGACCTCGTATTTCTGGGCAATAGTAACCATTTCGGGGAAATACGGCAGCTCACGGGAAATAATAAGCGCAGGTATATGCTGTGCAAAAAGCATATCAAGGCGCTCTGTACGGGTCTGCTCATCAATTGTAGCAAGATATGCAAATTCCATTTTGCCAAGTATCTGGATACGGGCATTGCTGAAGTATTCGTAAAAGCCCATAAGCTGAAGTCCGGGACGGTTCACATCGTTCTCATCAATAAGTATCTGCGAAGCGTCCTTGGGAAGATAAATTGCTTCAAGATGAAATTCATCTATAATGGATTTCAGGTCGATAGTAAATTTTTTCTCTGCCATAGCTTACCCCTTTTCTCCGCCTTTATTATTTTCAGCCCAAGATCCATTTTATGGCGGTTCGGATCGCAGGCGTAATTTATGCAATCAATTTTATTATACTATATTTTCACAAAATTTCAAGCATACAAACTGTAAAATTTACAATAAAAATAAAAAACCTCTTTTTATCGGGCAGCAACAGCATTTTTCCGAAAAATGTTTATAAAAAATACCGTATGCCAAGCAGAATCATGCAAGGTATACGGTATTATAACTCAGCAGAACTTATTTAACGCTTCATCGTATTCAAAGCCTGCCAATTTAAGTTTTTCCTTGATATCCGAAGCGCTTTCGTCCATATCATCGCACATTGCTTCAAGGGAAGGATATTTATCTCTGAGCTGTGTGTTCACATAACTCAAAAGCATAAAAGGGTCTGAAGGCAAAGCCATTTTACACACTTCCTTTTCGTTTTATTTTTCTCCTTCTCCACTGTTATTCTTAACGACAAAGAAGGCCTGTTTTATTGAAGAAACTCCCGTAATACGAATATTTACCTTTGAAGTATCCAAAAGACGCATTGACTGCTTGGGAATAATACAATGGGTAAAACCAAGGCGTTCAGCTTCTTTTATTCGCTGGGGAATACTTGTTGTGCTTCGTATTTCCCCGCCCAGACCTATCTCTCCGAATGCGATCATTTTTTCATCAAGAGGAACATCGTAAAAGCTGCTGTAAAGCGCCAACGCTACCGACAGATCTCCTGCAGGCTCGTCAAGGCGGAAGCCTCCGACGATGTTAAGGAACACATCAAGAGTTCCGAAAAACATTCCGGCTCTTTTTTCAAGAACGGCTATTATCATTGCAAGACGGTTATAATCGAACCCCGTTGCAGTACGTCTCGGAGCCGAAAATCCGCTTTTTGTAACAAGCGCCTGAACCTCTGCAAGAATAGGACGGCTTCCCTCCATTATGCAGGCAACACAGCTTCCCGATATGCCCTTTGGTCTGCCCGAAAGCAGCATTTCCGAGGGATTTTCAACCTCCTCAAGTCCCTTGTCCCCCATTTCAAAAACGCCTATCTCATTTGTAGAGCCGTAACGGTTTTTTACCGCTCTCAACAGCCTATAGCAAAGGTGACGTTCACCCTCAAAATAAAGTACAGCGTCCACAATATGCTCCATGACCTTTGGACCGGCAATAGCGCCGTCTTTGTTGACATGGCTGACTACAAAAATCGGTATTTCTTCCGATTTTGCCGTGCGCATAAAAAGGTTTGTACACTCTCTGACCTGAGAAATGCTGCCGGAACTGCTGTTTACCTCGCTGAGAGCCATAGTTTGTATAGAATCTATGATCGCTATCCCTGGTTTGCTTGCAATAATCGTATCGGAAGCTGCTCTTGCGTCGTTAGTGGAAAGAAGATACAGATTTGGGGTATCAACGCCTAACCTTGAAGCTCTGAGCTTTATCTGACGGACGCTTTCTTCTCCCGAAATATAAAGTATGGAATGCTCTCTGCCGAGAAATTTGCATATCTGAAGCAGCAGCGTTGACTTTCCGATACCCGGTTCGCCGCCCAGAAGCACCAGCGAACCTTTTACAAGACCTCCGCCAAGCACTCTGTCAAGCTCTTCTATTCCCGTTGAATATCTTACCTCGTCGTCGGTGCCGATAGAGTTCAGTTCTTTTATCTGCGCAGACAAGTCCATTGAGCCGACAGCAGGAGCGCTTCTTAAAGATGATGTCTTAGGTGCGCTCTGAACTTCCTGTTCCTCCAAAGTATTCCACTCTCCGCAGGAGGGACAGCGTCCGTTCCATTTTGAGCTTTCATAGCCGCATTGATTACATATGTAAACTGTTTTTATCTTTCCTGCCATTTTGACCTCCCGAATTATTTATACTAAACACCATTTAAAATTTGAAAAAAAATCAAGCCGACAATCTTGCATATATTGGATTTCGGCGCAGATTTTTTCCTGCATTTTATTGGTGTTTAGTATTATTACGCTGTTGTCACAAACTTGTTTATACCCGAAAATACGGTAAAAGCCACCTGTTCCTGATATGCTTCATCGGTAAGCTTGGCAGCTTCTTCTGCATTGGAAAGGAATCCGCATTCCACCATTACCGCAGGATTATTGCAGAAATAGCAAAGGTACAGCTCGCTTCCGCAGAGTTTGGTCTCACGCTCGTTGCTTGGCTGTAAATTCTCCACAAATTTGCTCTGCATTATTGAAGCAAGGCGCTCGCTTTCCTCGTTTTTGTCGGAATAAAACATCTGCGCACCGCTGTATTTTGGGTCTGAAAAGGTGTTCTGATGAATTGATACGCAAACGCTGTCGGGGTATTTATTAAACAGTTCAAGCCTGTTTTCCATATCCGAAACCTTCTGATTTCTTATGCCGGTAACGCCGCTGTCGTGGATAGAAATGTCCTTTATACGGGTTGCGTCGACGTTATAGCCGAAAAACCGCGCCATATCCCGAACAGAAAGAAGAATGTTAAGGTTGATGCCCTTTTCGGTTTTTCCGTCTGCAGTAGAACAGCCGCCGTCCATGCCGCCATGGTCTGGGTATGTCTTAATTATAGTTATATTCTTATCTCATATTTTCCAGTTTATAGTTATATCTCTTTCGCCTGTTTCTTGAATATTACCAATAGTTACCGTATCAATAAAATTATCGGCTATATCTCTTGTTAGCTTTTCAATGTGACTGTACTTAGTTATTATGTTTCGCTTGTAAACTTCATCTGTCTTTGAACTTTCGATATTTTTTATTTGTTCCTGTTTCCTGCTTATATTCTTTTTTATAGTGGATAAATTTTCACGGAACTTTTGTTCATACATCTTGTATTGCTCCGTATCTATTACACCGTTTAACTTATCCTCATAAAGCATTGTTATTTTTCTTTCCGCTTGTTCCTGCTGTCTGTTCAAGTCTACAAGCTCTGCTGAACAACGTTTTAATTGCTCCGTCTGTCTGTCTATAAGGGTTATACTATCAATATCACAGTAATTTTGAATGTGCCTGTTAATTTGTTCGACTATGTATGATTCAAGCTGTAAACCGCTTATACGTCCTTTATTGATACAATTTTTAGAGCCTATCTTATTTGTACCGCAAATTAAACCGTAATACGTTCTTGTTTTTGATTTATTGTGATAAACTTCTCGCTTCATAGCAGAACCGCACACCGCACATTTTACCATACCGCTTAGAGGGGATAATACTTGTGTGGTCTTTAACGCTCGCTGTTTACTGTGTAACCGTTCCTGTACTTTATCCCATATTTCATATGAAATAATAGGCTCGTGCGTATTATAAACCCTTATCCAGTTTTTTTCGGGAACTTTCTTTCGCTTTTTATTCTTGTAACTGATATTATGCGTTTTTCCTTGAACTAATGTTCCCGTGTATGTTTCGTTGCGTATCATCTGGTAAATAGTGGTATTAGTCCACAAGCCTTTGTTTGCACTACTTTGTACATTAGCATTGTGAAAATTACTGTTACACATTTCCTTATATTGTGTTGGGTTTGGTATCTGCATATCGTTTAAAACTTGTACAATATTTGTGTAACTGTACCCCTGTAAATACAAGTCAAATATCAGCTTAACATTGCAAGCAACATTTTCATCAATAACCAAATGATTTTTGTTTAAAGGGTCTATGCTGTAACCATACGGCGCAAAACTTCCTGTGAACTGTCCTTGTTCTCGCTTGTACTTTAATACCCTTGATACTTTGCGTGAAATGTCCTTAACATACAATTCATTAAAAGCACCTTGCAAAAGTCTTGTTGTGTCGTAAAATTCACTTTCAGTATCGGCATTATCTGTTACACCTATAAACCGTACTCCCCAGTCAAGAAATAAGTCGTTTATATACTGTTCAACAACTACAATGTCCCTTGAAAAACGTGACTGGTCTTTACATAATACAATGTTTATAAACCCGTTTTTACAATCGTTAATCATACGGTTAAAAGCAGGTCTGTTCTTACTTACTCCGCTGTAACCGTCATCAACGTAAATATCGTAAATATCCCAGTTGCGTTCTTTACAATAAGCAGATAACAACGCCTTTTGATTCTGAATACTACAACTCTCATCTCCCTTATATTTTTTGTCTTTATCCTCATCGGACAATCTAACATAAATTGCTACACTCGTACTCATAATTTGCATATCCTTTCATATCAGAATATAACAAAATATGGTATAGTTATCTAAATACTCGATAATTATACCATATTTGTTTTTTATATTCA
Organism: Oscillospiraceae bacterium; assembly: GCA_022769565.1. Lineage (GTDB taxonomy): Bacteria > Bacillota > Clostridia > Oscillospirales > Ruminococcaceae > UMGS363. The sequence goes on along the minus strand of JALEJQ010000007.1, from coordinate 10,852 downwards.
AGTGTTTTTTTACTTACTGTTTTTTTGTTCCTGTTGAAACATATTATTAATTATATGTTCCATAATTTTTGTAATATTTTCTTTGCGCACTTGCTCAGAAATGCTTGCAAAATTTTCAGTTAAAACAAATATTTGTTTTTTCATTGTGTTTTTCTCCTATAATGTTTTGATAAAACTTATGACAACGCAAAAGAAAATAGACTTGTATATTTTTAAAATTTTACAAGTAATGTTTAATGTGTGGTGTCGTTCCGTTTTACATATTATCACAAAGCAATTTTTCAAAAATCCTGCAAACGCTGTCTACGACTTGTTTTACTGTTCACTTTAGCACAATAAAAAAGGGTACAACTTGTACCCTTTTTTGTACTGTTTAATTGTTCCGTTTTTTGTTATCCAAAAAACCTATCACCAGAATTTAAAAGTATATCCGTGTACATTATCAAGTCTTTCAATGAGAATAATATTATCCCCTTGCGTTTTATATATTTCTTTGCGCTTTGCTCAGGGTCTTTATATCCTATACACTTATATAAATCAGACAATTGTTTGCTTGTAAAAATACTATTTCGGTATTCGTGTAAAAATTCATTAATAGAAAAGCACTTTATTTCCTGCTGTTCTTTAAGATAATTATTATACAAAGCCGTGTTTATATTATCCTGCACAGATTTATAATTTTCGGGGGTTGTACTTTCCTGTATGCGCTCGCACCATTTTTTAAATTCGTTATATTCTTTTACATTTTCGTTTCTGTTATCGTACAATTGTTTAGAACGGAATTCTAAACGGTTTTTAACAATATCATTTGGACTTGCAAAAGACTTGTTATAATTTTCTATTTCAAGTCTTGTATTTTGCGCTCTTACTGTTAAAGGCTTCAATAATAAGGGGTCTATACTTTCATAGCGGTTATTTAAATTATATTTGTTTGCTATAAGCAGTATAAGCAATTTGTTCAGCTTTGCATACTTTTCATAATTTTCGTTAAAACAATCAAAACGAAAATCTATTCTTGTTTTTATCGGTGCTGTAAGTTCTAAACTGTTTATCATATAATCAGATACGGAGTAATATGTATTACTGTCATATATCGGAACATTGCTGTTTGCCGTGTCGGGATTCAGAATATATGTAAAAGAATTAGTATTAATATCTCTTTTTTCTATTTTGCGTACATATGTTTTATCAATATTATTATACGGCGTTGGTGTTTCGCTTTTAACTTCTATCGTATCAATTCCCATAAAAACGCCGTCTGTTTCAAGTTCTTTTAATTCCTGCTTGTTCATTTTATCCCCCTTTTCTGCTTGAACATTTCGGCGTGTAATGCTTTATGCTCTTTACAAGTTACCCACATTAAATTATTTACATCATTATTCAAGGCGTTTCCGTCCTTGTGATGAACTTCACGTTTATTTTCGGGGTTAGGAATAAAATATATAGCAACAAGCCTGTGAATCCTATATTTTTTACGCTTATTGCAGTTGCTCAGTTCAATATACAAATATCCTTGAATATATTGTTCTTTTAAAAGTCTGTTATTTTTAAAACTGTATATCCTGCCCTTGTTGCTTATGTAATATTTTTTGTTATAGCCTTTAATAGGTTTCCAATGTTCCCCCTTAATATAAGGGGCGTTTATTTTTTCGCCGTTTATCTCGGCTCTTTTTGTTCTGGAATTTTTCATATAATATTTAGGCAAATGACAATATATTATATATGCACCAGAACGCACGAAAACGCCGTGTAACGCTCTTTAGCATATATGATAATATATCACCGCCTTTACTGCTGTAATGCTGTTATAATTTGTTCCTGCTGTCATCTTGCTTTAACCTCTCTTTCTTCATTAGTAAAATTTTTGACAAAAAAAATTAAGCTCCACGCTCAGTTAAATAATTATCTATAATCTTTAATGTATAGTCGTTTAAGTCCAAACCACGGACAAACCTTGAAACAAGGTAATAACTTTTCTTTCCGAAATTACAATCACGTCCTATGCTTGAATAAGTAGAGCCGTATTTTGCTACATAATTTTTTAGTCTTGCTCTTACACTCTCGTTTGACATTGTAAAACCCCCTTTCATTTCAAAAATATTTATATAAACAGTTGTTCCCTATATCATAAACTTGACATAAAAAAATATAGGTAGTAACTGGGATTTCCCCATAAAATAAACATTGCGCCGTAATACGTTTTTCTCTCCATATACGGAACTTAGAGCAATGTAAAAATATAACGTATCTGCGTTGTTTAACGGTCAAATAAAAAAGTTTTGTCGCCGTGAAACGCCTTTTTTTTGTAATTTTTTATCTTTCAGCATTATTTTTCTTTCTCTCCATATACGGAACTTAGAGCCAAAACAGCAAATGACGTAAATAAGCCATTTGAGGGGTATCGTAAAACACAAAACTGTAGTGAAAAGGCTTTTTTTGTAAATTTCCGTATATAAAGGCTGTTTTCATTTACATAATTTTACAGATAAATTCTTTTTATTTTTAAAAAATTTATGCCGTACAAAAATTATCATTGACTTATATAAAAACAATAAAAATATTTTTCACCTTTTGTTATATACCCCTACCGCCTGTTATACGCTCTCAGACGCTCTGTAATGCGTTGTATGACGTTTTATATGCTTTGTAGTATAATCACCCTAAAAATTATAACGTGCGTTATACGGCGTTGTAGTAGCCCATATGACGTTGTAATAAAAAATGAGCAGGTCTAAATATAAAACCTGCTCCAAAAATTATTTTATTTTTAATCGTCTGTCAGCATTGAATATATGTACCCTGTTTTTATTCCAAGGTCTAAAGTTGTTTTATAAAGTTCTTCAATGGCTCTGTACTCGTTGCTGTGTTCTCCGTACATTTCAGCAAATTTATCAAGTAGTTTATCTACCTTATCAACGGAATACGGGAACAACCTTAACATTGTGTTATCTCTGTCAGCTTCAAAAGTATTGTCACAGTATTTAAAAAAATCTGGGTTGCTTGCTCTGCCTTGCTCTTCAAAATAAACGTCTAAACTGTCACAGTTGTCAAGTTCTCTTGCGAAAAAAGCTGTTGTTTTTATTTTTAGTTCTTGCTCTGATACGCATTGCATAAGTTCTTCCGCTTCAAAAAGAATAGTATCGTTTACAGTTGATTTCATTGCTTTTTACTCCCTTAAAATTATTTGTCCGTCATTATAGCTATGTATTTATCAAGCGTTGGTCTGCTGATATTACAAAGCCGTGCGTATTCTTTTTTTGTCAGTTCTCCGTTTCTGTATTTGTCAAAATGTTTCTTCACGCTGTCGGGTATTTCGTCTATTGTTTTTTGCGGTCTGCCTATCTTTACCCCCTTAGCCTTTGCATTATTCATTCCGCTTTTTACACGATCACAAATCATATTGCGTTCAAGTTCTGCAAATACTCCAGCCATTTGTAAAAAAGCCTTTGTCATAGGGTCTATGTTTTCACCTGCTGTACAATCAAGCGTTACGCTGTTTTTTATTACAAGTTTTAAGTGTTTATTTTTTATCGTTTCGATTATGTCACAAAGTTGTTTTGTACTTCTCGTTATTCTGCTTATCTCTGTTGTTACTATGGTGTCACCTTCCTGCACAACGTTCATTAGCTTGTTCAGTTCTGGACGATTGATTTTTGTACCGCTTTCATATTCAAAATAAATTGTGTCTGCGGTTGCTCCAAGTTCTGCAAGTTCTCGTTTTTGTCTGTTTATGTCCTGCTTTGTTTCGTTAGTGCTACATCTGCAATATCCATATACCATAGTGTTTTTACCTCCGTGTGATTTATTGATACCATTATAGCACATAATTTTACATATGTAAAGAAAAACCGTGTAAACAAAACTATCAAACTTTTTGACGTATTTTAGGCATTTATGCACAACGTTTTAAGCGGTCTCTCATGTAAACAAAACCATTTGCTTTTCTTTACAAATAAAAAATAGCCTGTATTCCACATCAAAAAGCAGAATACAAGCTAAAAACAAATCAACAAAGAAAATTAGCATATATTGAAAAACAACGTAGAATAGCTGTTTGAACCGTGTATTTAGATAACTACACTTAACACACGCCTATCTTGCCCTGCATCAAGAACGATGACAGTATCATTATGCGGTACAGCAGATACGGAAACCGTTTCTTCAAGCTTGTTTTTAGCATAAAGAATAACTCCTGCACAAACGCAGAAAACGGCAATAACGGCAGCAGCGTTAAATCTGCGCCTGTATTTTTGACTAAGCATATAATAATCCTCCCATAGCTTGTTTTACAACATTTTATGAGAGAAAAAAAGTGGATATGCCTTATTACTTTATACAGTATACCACTTTTGCGCCGCAAATGCAAGCATCGTTGACCGTCCAAACATACAATGCAGAATTAATAGGTTTATTTGGCTTAAAAATATTGTAATCTGTAAAAAAATATGTTATACTATTTCGGAAATGAAGATTTTTGCCCCTGCTCAATTGCATTGGCAGAATCAAACTAATTTACAAGAGGCTGAAAAAATGAAACGTACAGAAATAAATAAGGTTTACAGCGGAAATTATGAAAACGGCTCGGAAGTTACGGTCTGCGGCTGGATAAAGTCTGTCCGCATAAGTAAAAATCTCGCTTTTTTGTCGATCAGCGACGGAAGCTGCTTTAAGCCCCTGCAGATCGTTGCAGAAGCAGACAAGCTATCAAACTTTGAAAGTATATCCAAGCTCAACACGGGAGCAGCAGTTTCGGCAAAAGGCAGGATAGTTCTTACTCCAAATGCCAAGCAGCCGTTGGAGGTAAATGCCGAAAGCGTTTCCGTGGAAGGTGCGTCCTCACCCGATTATCCTTTGCAGAAAAAAGCTCACAGTCTGGAATATCTCCGCACAATTTCCCACCTGAGAATGAGAACAAACACCTTTCAGGCTGCATTTAAGGTGCGCTCTGTTGCTTCGCAGGCTATCCACCGCTTTTTCCATGAAAACGGATTTGTGTACGCTCACACCCCGCTTATTACAGCAAACGACTGTGAAGGCGCAGGAGAAATGTTCCGTGTAACTTCTCTTGACCTAAACAACGTGCCTAAAACAGAAGACGGCGCAGTTGATTTTTCACAGGACTTCTTCGGTCAGCCTGCGTCTTTGACAGTATCGGGACAGCTTGAGGGCGAATGTATGGCAATGGCTTTCGGCAAAATCTATACCTTCGGTCCCACATTCCGTGCGGAAAAATCATACACCCAGCGCCACGCAGCAGAATTCTGGATGATAGAACCGGAAATTGCCTTTGCTGAACTTGAAGACGATATGGAACTTGCGGAAAGTATGCTTAAATATGTTCTGAAAGCAATTATGGCTGAATGTTCAGATGAGCTTGAATTCTGCAATAACTTTTACGATAAAGGTCTGATAGAACGCCTTAACACAGTTGTAAACTCCGACTTTGCACGCTGCACCTACACAGAAGCTATTGAAAAGCTTGAAAACTGTGGAGCGGAATTCGAATATCCCGTTTACTGGGGCTGTGACCTGCAAACTGAGCATGAACGCTATCTTACCGAAAAATTATTCGGCAAGCCGGTATTTGTTACAAATTACCCCAAAGAGATAAAGGCTTTTTATATGCGCATGAACGATGACGAAAAAACAGTTGCGGCTGTAGACCTGCTTGTTCCGGGCGTCGGAGAGCTTATCGGCGGAAGTCAGCGTGAGGAACGCCTTGAACTGCTTGAAAAGCGCATGGACGAACTTGGACTTGACAAGGAAGAATACGACTGGTATCTTGACCTGCGTCGTTACGGCGGCGCAAAGCACGCAGGCTTCGGTCTCGGCTTTGAACGTCTTATTATGTACGCAACAGGAATACAGAATATCAGAGACGTTATCCCATTCCCCAGAACTACAGGATCTATATATTAACGCACATTTTCTTGATCAAAAACATAAATAAGGAGCTTGGTATATGCGAAACATATCTTCAAAGGAACTTTTAAAGGAATGGACCATCGGCTGGAACGTGGGCAACTCTCTTGACGCCTGCAAAACCGGAGGACTTGAATCGGAAACCTCTTGGCAAAATCCGCCTGTTACCCAGAAGCTGATAGATAACGTAATTGAAACGGGTATCAATGTTATCCGCATTCCCGTCACATGGTACAATCACTTTACCGATGAAACAGGAACTATAGAACCTAAATGGATGGACAGAGTTCAGGAGGTCGTTGACTACGCTTACAAAAGAGGCGTTTTTGTTATTCTTGATACTCACCACGAAAACTGGTTCTACACTTCAGATGAAAATTACCCTCACGCGTCCGCAATTCTGAAGTGCGTCTGGGAGCAGATTTGCGCACGTTTCTCCGATTACGGCGAACGTCTGCTGTTTGAAGGACTTAACGAGCCGAGAAAGCTCGGTCAGCCCGATGAATGGGAATCGGTCGACCCCGAAGCAAGAGCTGTAGTGAACAAGCTGAATGCCGATTTTATCAGCACCGTAAGAAACAGCGGAGAGAAAAATGCCCTTCGTCACCTTGTACTTGCGACCTACTGCGGAACCTGCACCGAGGACGTTATGCGTGAGCTTGAAGTTCCCAATGATGACAAGATAATAGTAAATGTTCACTCATATGTGCCTTGGGAATTTGCCTGTCTTGAAAACGGTGCAAAGGATTTTGATCCCGAAGATACCGCACAGACCGCAAATCTGGACGCAACCTTCGATTACATGAAAACATACTGCACCGATAAAGATATACCGCTTATCATAGACGAGTTCGGAGCAGTAAACAGGAACAACAGCGGTCAGCGCATCGCATATATCAGATATTTCAGAAAAAAAGCCGATGAACTGAATATAAAATACCTTTGGTGGGACAACGGTTATATTGAAGCCGACAGAGGCAGCTTCGGACTTTTTAACAGAAAAACAGGCAAATGCGTTTTCAAAAACATTGTAAATGCACTCACGGAATAAAATTTCCCCTAAAATATCGTTGTGCATTTTGTGAATTATTTTATGATAAACGCACAAAATATAGCTATATTGACAAAAAGCAAAAAAGATATTGACAAATCAGGCACAATTTGATATAATAATTAAGCGTTGTGAATAAACGTTCACAACATAAGAGTTATTAGCTCAGTCGGCAGAGCATCTGACTTTTAATCAGAGGGTCTGGGGTTCAAATCCCCAATAGCTCACCAGTTTAATACCCCGTAGAACTTAGGTTTTACGGGGTTTACTGTTTTTGAAATACACATATATAGGTACACATTGTATGACAAATTTATACTAATAACCATTTGTTCTATGGATAAAGACGGTGGATAGAATACGACCAATCAAGGAAAACGACCGCAGGCAGGCTGACGCCTGTCAAGGGAGTTTGACGCAGAGTGGGCGTATTATAGCCGCCGTATTTTATCCATAGGTTAAATGGTTATTAGTATTACTTCATTTATAAACAAACCGCCTACGAAATGCAAATTCCGCAAGCGGTTTTATAAACATTATTTATTCCGTTTTGAGTGTATAAATCCCACAACAGCCATTACTGCCATACAAGTAAATTCAAATACCACAACAACGCTGAACGCCGCCATAAACCAATCGAAACAACCGTCCTCAAAATTATGGGAAATTATCATATAAAGTATTGCCCCGAATACTACGTCGCAAAATGCCGCAGTAATAACAAGTGAAAGCATAAGATTTCTTGAACGAGTTATGTTCGATTCGGAGTCGCTGTAAAACTCCGGCTCGTCCTCAGCAGCACTGTACTCCTTAGTCCATATGCAAAAGCTGGTTACTCTTGTAAAAGAAGTAAATTCCAGCTTCCAGCCATCGGACTTTGCTGTTTCAAAATATTCGTCAGTAGCTTGATTCTGATAGTCTACAACAAATTTTATCTTGCACGGCTTGGACTTAACAAAATAAAAAGTCGTACCCCATTTACTCAGACGGTAAAACTTCCAGCCCTTTTCCGCAATTTCCTCAACTGTTTTTTCGATTTTCATCGGGTCAAGATACCATGCCGTGGGAGATTTCTTTATCATTTCACCCGATTTGAGCATCTGCTTTTCCTGTTCCTTAGTGTAAAGGAAATTTTCTTTAGGAACGGTAAGGTCAAGATCAAGAGAATTTTCGGAAAAGGTCTTGATCTTTTTGCCGGAACGGTATATTTTCACAAAAGCAAATACAAATGCCAAAGCCGCAGCCAACATTATAACAGCAAAACCCGTTTTCTTTCCGTTTGTTCCTTTAGACAAAACCGAACCTAAAAATCCTGCCATAAAGCCTACAAAATAGCACAGAAAAAAAGCGATCACCACCATTATTACTCTGTAAAAATTCGACCATGAGCTATAAGAAGGCAGCTTTTCGCATTTGTCCTTTTCAATTGCAGCTATGTAGTAATTTTTACTGCCGGAAACACTTTTCCAGCCGCTTTCGGTCAGTTTTTTCGGTAATTTTCCGCTGTATCTTTTACTGCGGCATATTCTGAAACGCAGTTCCGCAGGCTCGGATTCAGAAAACTCAAACCTGCCCCAAGGCTTAAATCCCGAAAGCATAAGCCCTTTTGCAGCGTAATCCGAAAGGCGTTCCTCCGTTTTAACAACATCGGCAAACCATACAGGCATAAATTTGACCGTCATTATATCTTATCCTCCTGCGAAACAGCGTTGCCGTAAAGCAGCTTGATCCTCTGCACCTCGGTGCGAAGAACTTGTCTGCCCGTATCGGTTATATTATATACGATTTTCTTATCTGTGTCATCGTAGATCTCAATAAGTCCGTCCTTCTGCATTTTTGTAAGAGTACCGTAAACCGTGCCGGAACCCAGTTTTATGCGGTTTTCCGTAAGCTCCGCAACGAACTTGGTTATTCCGTAGCCGTGACGGGGCTCTGTCAGTGCAAGAAGTATATAAAAAGCGGTTTCCGTCATAGGAATATAGCTTTTGAGCAGTTTTTCAAGCTCTTTCAAATGATCACACTTTCTTCTTACCGGTATATGTTACATAATACCATAAAATTGAGTTTGTTTCAACTGATAATCTGTAAAAAAATATTTATTATCATACACGCTGCAAAATAAATTCCGATTTCAAGCATAATCTTAGTCTAACACCACCGATTTCTTTTTACCCTTCTTGTTGCGTGGATATTCACGGATCCTTACGATATATTCGGTATTAATGATCTCCTCGGAATCTTCCTTGACAACCGTTATCCATCCGTCCTTAAGCTCCTGTATAACGCCTTCCACGCTTGTTTCCGAATTGATGCAGTAGATAAGACATTCCTTGCCGATAAATTTCTGAATAAGCTCGTTCATTGTTTTTTCTCCTTTTCTTTACTTGTTTTTCTTCTTACGGGGGTATTCCTTGATTTTCACGATATAATCAATGTTTATCATTTCTTCCGTGCCGCTGTGCTCTACTGTGACCCAGCCGCCGTTTATACCGGTGATCGTACCCTGTACGGAAACGCTCTCCGAATTAATTGTTGAAATAATGCACTCTTTGCCGACAAATTTCTGAATGATCTCGTTCATTTTAGCTCTCTCCTCATCGTTTAAATGTTGTTTCTTCCGTTTTGCGATTTTTATCGCCGCATATGCTTTAACTCTTTTTCTTCTTGCAATTGCAGGAAGAATGATGCAGAAAAAAATAATAAACCAGAATATATATGTGTTGCTCAAAGTTGATCTCCCCTATTTTTTATTCGGTTTTTCCCGTAAATCCTGCTTTGTCTGTCTTTATCATGTACACCACAAGCAGTGCAAGAGAAACAAGTATAACTATCGTTGTGCCTAAACCGCCCTCTGCTCCGAAGGCTCCGCCGTTTATCAAGCTGCTTTCTCCCGTCTGGGTTACGGTGAACACAGGTACGGTATTAAGGTCTGTGCCGCTTACCTTTATTCCGTAAATATTGCCTTGAGCAAAGTTCCATATTGAATGAATTGCGCACACGCCCCATATGTTGTCAAAGCATATCATATAAACCGCAAAAAACACAGCTATAAGTACAAGATTAACAAGAGCAATTACACTAAGTCCCTGATTTCCGAGATGAAGCGCCATAAATGCTACAGAGCTGATCATTACCGCAGCCGCCATGCTGTGCTTTCCGCCGATAGTGTTCATAAGGTATCCACGGCAGACAAACTCTTCGCTCATTCCCTGAATAACAAAGCCTGCAAGGAACACTAAAAGCAATCCAACGGAAACATTGCTGTTAAAGCTTTCAAACTTCATACCGCCAAAAAGTACATTCACAAGAACAACTGCGCTGAACATTACAAATCCTATCAGCAGACCCACAAGGTAATCTCTTGCGGCATTTTCCTTTTTTACACCCATTGAGGACAGTGTCCGCTTTTCAATGCAGACGCAGTAAATAACAGCTCCTATTGTAGCAAAAACTGTTGTAAACAGCGAAACTAATCTAAACGGCAGGCTGTTTGTCATAGCTTGAACATCAAATTCCTCAGGACTTGCTCCTGATGCAGCAAATTTTACACCCTCAACGAACGACATTACCATAGGGATAATTCCCTGTGCCATAGATACGATTATCATAAATAAAACAAATACCAATAAGGTCTTGATTATTCCTCCCGATTTGCCCTTTGCCGCTTCATCATACATTTCGGGACGTCGGATATAAAAGCTTTTCATTTTATTACCTCCAAAATAATTCTATTGTTAATCTATTCTGTCGCAGCTTGATATGTCGAGATGTGATATATATCATGATTAGAGTATATCACGGCGCGACATAGTTGTCAATACAGGCCTGCAACATTTGGAGTATATAACATAAAGTTCAATAAAAATATTATAAATTTAT
>JALEJQ010000102.1 GCA_022769565.1 Oscillospiraceae bacterium | reverse complement strand
CCTGAGCCAGGATCAAACTCTTTAGTAAGTTTGTATGTTAACGTACCTTCCGGTACGTTAATATCTATCCTGTAAGCTCTTTTTGACTTACTCGTTTCTGGCGCTTATTTTATACTCTTTGCTTGAGTTCTCTTTTTCTTCAGTTTATACTTGTATAAACTTGGAATTTAAGGGTTTGTTTAAGTTCGTTTCCTTACATTGTTCAATTTTCAAGGTTCCAATTTCTTGCCGCCTCATCAGACAGCTTATATATCATATCACTTTCAGAACTTTTTGTCAATTAACTCGGTTTTAAAAGTTTTTGAACAAATTGTTAAGAAGTAATACGCTCGCTCTCTTTTCAACTGCTCTTTACTTTCCCTTCACAGCTTCTTTTCAAGCACTTTGCTGTCCCCTCTTGCGGCGACTTATTTATATTATCATATTCAAATTCATTTGTCAAGCGTTTTTTCAAATTTTTTTGATTTTTTTATTTTTTGTGCCGCATAAACCGAAAAGTCCGTGAAAACCTAATGCTAAGGAGTGAAAACATGATAGAAAAAGACCTTTTTATTATGGGTGCAGGTCCTGCAGGAGCCTCGGCAGCGATCTACGCAGCACGGGCAGGACTTGATACCGTTATAAACGAAAACGGACTTATAGGCGGTCAGACAGCCACCGCCGACATTATAGAAAATTACCTCGGCTTTGAAAAAATAAGCGGCAAAGAGTTTTCCGAACGTACAGAACGGCAGCTGAAAGCCTCCGGTGCACTTCTCCAAGAGTTCAACAATATCCTTAAAGTGCATTTATCCGACAAAGAAAAGGTCATCGAGACCACTTCGGGGGATCTCTCGGCAAAAGCGGTCATCATCGCCTCCGGAACCTCTCCCCGAAAGCTGCCCGTCCAAAGCGAAATACGCCTGCGAGGCCGCGGCATTCACTACTGCGCCCTCTGTGACGGCAGCGCCTACAAAAACAAGACCGTTGCCGTAACAGGAAGCGGAAACTCCGCCCTTGAAGACGCGCTCTACCTTGCAGACATTGCCCAAGAAGTCATAATGCTCTGCCGCAGGGATAAATTCCACGGCGAAAAAGAGCTTTTTGAACGTGCGGCAAATCACAGCAGGATAAAGCTCCTTTTTAACGAAAGCATCATCGCCGCAGAGGGCGACCGCACCCTTGAATATGTGGAAACGGAAAATTCCGCAACAGGCAAGCGCAGCCGCCATAACGTCAGTGCCATTTTTGTCCGTATCGGCAGCACCCCCTCCACGGAGCTTTTCAAAGACACGCTAAACCTTGACGAAAACGGCTATATCATCACCGACAGCCGCCTTATGACAAACGCAAAAGGCGTTTTTGCCGCAGGTGATGTGCGCTCAAAAAAATGGCGGCAAATATCCACCGCCGCCGCAGACGGAGCTATAGCCGCTCTTGAAGCAGAATCTTATATAAAGGAGAATTTTCATGCTTAAAATATTTTCATCCGATTCCTGCGGTTACTGCCGCAAGCTGAAAGCCTACCTGGACGAACACAGAATAATGTACGATGTTATCGACGTAAACGAAAGCGAAGAAAACTACCGCCGCCTTGTAAAGATTTCGGGTCAAACGGGAATCCCCGTCACCCTTGCGGACAACGGGGAGTATGTCATAGGCTTCAACATTGAGGAAATAAACAGGCTCACGGGGATACAATAACCCCGTATTACATATTCCAGCCTAAAATTCGCTCCTTCATTCCCTCAATGTCAAGTATCCCGTAAGCAAAGCCCTTACGCACAAGCTCCGCAGGAATAAATTCATCGTACTTCTCAAACACGGGTATCTCATCGGGGTAAACAAGCTCCATCGGGTCAAATTCCTCCTGCGCCGTTTCACGGAGAACAGCAAAGAACTCCTCACGGCTTGCCTTCATCTTGAACTGCATAAAGTAGGGTCTTGAACTGTCAACGCCCTTTATCCCCAGCTTCGGCGCACACTTTATCTTTATGAACCTCTCCAACGCCAGAAAAGCATAGGACCCAAGCCACGGGAACAAGCACCACATATCTCCGCCAATATTTATAAGCGGCTCGTCAAGCATACCCGAATTTGCCGCCGTGTGCCTTGCCTGTTCAAGCCTTGCAACGGCGTTTTTCATAAGATAAGGGTACTGCTTTTCCTCCGCAAGAACGCCCTTCATCCGTTCAAGTATCTTGGTGTTTATATCCCCGGGACATTCCCCGAAATAAGCAGGCACCTTGCCCTTAACTTCCTCACAGTAAACAAGCCTGCGCTTGTGGTCAACTTCTTCAACTATCCATACATGACCTGCAATTGCAATTTTCTCACCCGGCGGAGGCGGCTTTACCACCGTTCCAAGCTCCTGAGAACCCCACCGCACAGTATATTCCTCGCTCTCCTGAAAAACTGCGTAAAACTTGAAGGAATTGACTATCCTCTCCCCTGCAAGACCAACGATAAGACCGCCGTTTTCCGTCCTTTGGATATGGTCGTTCTCAATAAGATAACGCAGCAGCTTCTTGTAGTCCTCCTGCGAGATCCTGTGGAAATATTTAAGGGTAAGCACCTTTGAAGCAAGCTCCCCGGGGTACAATTCGCCGCAGGAAGCAAGAGTGCTCATTGTCTGATGATAAAGTAAGCTGTAGGGCAGCCTGTCAAACTTCGGCGGCTCCACCCACCGTTCTTCAAGATAAAGCTGTATCAGCGCAATGCCCTGAATAAGCGCCCAAGGCACCGTTTCGGGCAGCATTGCCCTCGGCTCCGGTGCGTCCTCTCTTATAACGAACCACATCTCAGGCGGCATATCACGCCTGCCCGTCCGTCCCATTCTCTGCAAAAATGAGGACACCGTAAAGGGTGCATCTATCTGAAAGGCTCTCTCAAGCCGTCCTATGTCAATGCCAAGCTCAAGTGTGGCTGTGGTCACCGTCGTCTTGCAGCTGTCCTCGTCCTTCATCTCCGCTTCGGCTGTTTCACGGAAGGAAGCGGACAGATTTCCGTGATGTATAAGGAACCTGTCAGGCTCGTGATTTGCCTCGCAGTATTGCCGCAAGGTAGTCGTTACCGCTTCGCATTCCTCACGGGAGTTAACGAAAACAAGACACTTCTTGCCCCTTGTATGCTCAAAGATGTACCCCATTCCCGGGTCAGCCCTTTCGGGAGCCGTGTCCGTAGGATTTTCAAGCACAGGCAGCGCCCCCTCAGGCTCCTTATCCTCCGCCGACTGAGGACCGCTCACAAAGAAATGCTCCATGGAAAGCCGCCACTTCGCACCCTTTGCTTCAATACGGGGTATGACCGTTCCCCTGCCCGTTCCTGCGGCAAGGAACTGCCCCGTTGCTTCAAGGTCGCCTATGGTAGCGGAAAGCCCTATCCTCCGTGGGTTCACACCTGCCATTTTTGAAAGCCTTTCAATAAGACAAAGTGTCTGTCCGCCCCTGTCCCCCCTCATAAGAGAATGTACCTCGTCAATAACAACGAACCGCAGGTCGCAGAAAAGCCGTGAAATGGCAGCGTGCTTGCGTATAAGCAGCGCTTCAAGGGATTCGGGGGTTATCTGCAAAATGCCCGAGGGATTTTTCAGCATTTTCGCCTTGTGTGACTGTGAAACGTCCCCGTGCCAGTGCCAGACGGGAATATCCCCCTCTGCGCAAAGCTCGTTAAGGCGCATAAACTGGTCGTTTATCAGCGCTTTCAGCGGTCCGATGTATATGGCACCTACCGAACGGGGCGGATCTTCGGAAAAAAGCGTTAAAATAGGAAAGAAAGCCGCCTCGGTCTTGCCCGAAGCGGTGGAAGCCGACAGCAGCACGTTCTCGTCCGTGTTGAAAACAGCGTCCGCCGCCGCCACCTGTATGGCTCGCAGCGACTCCCAGTTGCTGCGGTAAATAAAATCCTGCACAAAAGGCGCATATCTGTCAAAAATGTTCATACTATCTCCGTTTATACTAAGTTCATATCGTTCTATAGACAAAGACGGAGGATAGAATTTCGTCAATAAGGTAACTGCGTTTACCTTGGAAAGCGACCGCCGCAATGCTTGGTGCCTTGCAAGGGAGCTTGACGACGAGTGACGTAATTATAGCTTTCGAATTTGTCTATAGGTTGATATGAACTTAGTATTATAACTCAAATTCAGCAAAATCCCCGTCCGTTTTTTCTTCCTTTTCGGTCTCGGCATAACGGAACTCCTGCGAACCCAGCAGCTCCTTGACCTTTACCGAAGGATTCTGATAAATAATGTCAAGCAGCTCGATAAAATCCCTTATAACCTCTCTTGGGGTAATATTTGTGTCCGCACCTATTCTGCCGTATTCTATCTTTATAAAGTCAATAAGGTCGTCCTGAGTAAGAGTGCGTTCGTAGTCAAAAAGCCCTGCGTGAATATCCGCCAGCTTTTCAACAAGCACAAGCATTTCCTCATAGGTAAGGGGCGAAAGCCTTATAACGGGCGCAAGCATATCCTTAACGCCCTCCCTGCCGAACCTGCCTTCTGCAAGCCTTGACCGCAGCGCCTCATAGCTGTATATGCCTCTCCTTGTGTCCTCAACGCATTGGGGCGTACCGCCCATAATTATGCCCATATACCTTGCCTTGCCCTGCAAAGCATCGTTGTACATAGCAAGTATCTTTTCATAGTTGTACTGCCTTGTAATGCCGTTTGGTATCTTGTAAATGTTAACAAGTTCGTCAATAAGCACAAGCATACCGCTGTACCCTGCCTGTTTAAGGAAGAACGCAAACAGCTTTATATATTCGTACCAGTCGTCGTCGGTAATAACGATATTAACGCCCAGCTCCGTCCTTGCCTCAGTCTTGTTGGTGTACTCCCCTCTGAACCACTTTACCACCATAGACTTCTTTTCATCATCACCGTTTATATAGGAGCGGTAATAAAGTGTAAGGAGCCGTGCAAAATCGAAGCCGTGTACCATTTCGTTAAGGGAATTTATAACGGCAAATATCTTCTTTTCAACAAGCGCCGAAAAGCCGGGGGCGTCGGGAGAAAGACCGCTCTCCGCCGCAGTTTCGTTCTGAACGCCGCTTATCCACCTGTCAAGAATAAGGGTAAGCGCACCGCCCTCGGGACGGGTCTTGGTGGACATATTGCGGATAAGCTCCTTGTATGTGGCAAGTCCCTGACCCTTTGTGCCCTGCAAACGCCTTTCGGGTGAAAGATCTGCGTCAAGGACAACAAAGTTCCTGTCCATAACATAGTTTCGTATTGTCTGGAGCAGAAAGCTCTTTCCGCTTCCGTATTTGCCTACAATAAAGCGGAACGCCGCTCCCCCGTCTGCAATAATGTCAACGTCATGGAGCAGGGCGTTTATCTCATTTTCTCTGCCCACCGCAATATACGGCAGACCTATCCTCGGCACAACTCCGCCTTTAAGTGAATTTATAACTGCGGAGGCTATTCTCTTTGGTATTTTCATCGCCCGATCATTCCTTTCAGCTCGTCGGCGTAATCTTCTATAACAACAGGCACATCGTCCTCAAATATTATCACCGTATCTCCGAACATATCAAACAGCTTTTCATTTATGGAATCAGCCGCAACGGACAGCATTTTCCCGTGCTTTTTCGCAGCAGCGGCAAAGTCACCCCCGTAAAGTAAGCACCGCATAATCTCATATTCCCCATCGTCAAGAACAGTTCCGTTGCCAACCTGCTCGGTCATTTCTTCCGTTTCTTTCGCAGGCTCTTTGTACTCTTCAAGCTCCGTTTCATCATCAACAATAAGCCTGTCACGGGTAATATCCGCAGCGGCTCTTATCTCACCCAGCTTTGAAACGTCTATGTTTATCACAACGGGAGGGTTTTTCTTCTTCTCGCCAAGAAGCTTGTCAATTTCCTTGTTGATAATTTTCAGCACCAGCTTGGTTTCTATCTCTTGGTTAATGGGACAGCCGAAATCATACCTCTGCCGCATAAGACAGTCTATAGTTTTGAGCATATCCCCCAGTTTGCGGTTCCTTCCTCTGCTTCCGTAATATTTTTCACAGCTCCAGGCACCGTTTATGCAGCGGTACTTCTGAATGTCGCTTACATCATACTCATACGCCGCATACTTCTTGTAATCATAAAACACCGCCGACATAAAAATGTGATAGGAAAAGTTCACCTTTTTGCCGAAAAGATGCTCAATGTAGCTGTTTTTCCTGTGCTTTCCGTAATAATCGGACATTTCACGGTAAACTCCGCACGAAACAGCTTCAAAATCAGAGGAAAACTCCCTGTAAAACTTGGAATTTTCTATCTTGTAGGAAGAAAGCTCCTTTATTATCCCGAAAAGCTCCTCATCTGAGCAGCTTCCGCAGTTTTCAAGAACCATTACCGCCTTGTCAAAATAAAAATCGGGAAAATTCTCCAGCAGCTTTCTGTCAAGTCCGTAATAAACAACAAAATCTCTCAGCCATACTTCCATATACGACCCGATGCGCTCGTCAAAGCTGCTGTACGCCTTATAAAAGCTCCGCAGCGCCTCAAAGCCCTCCTCCGCCGAGTTTACCCCGATAAGATGCAGCAGCTCATAAATATACACAAACGCAAAGGACAGACAGGTCTTTTCAACAATGCCCTTACGCACCTTAGTCCGCCAGGAAAAATACCCTCTCAGCTGCCCCGTGTTCATATCACGGTAGGAAGGATAGTAGCAGCTGAAATCCCCGTTGTACTCAAAATCGTCCTCATAATCCTCCATAAGCTGTGCAAGTCGGTAAAACTCCGATTCCTTTGAGTTGTAGAAGGAACTGCTGCTGAACGCCTCTTTCTGCAAACGGCTTATCTCGGGGGGAACATAATTTGCCATTTTGGAAGCAGGCTTGATAATAGGCTCGTCATTGTAAATTTTCGTCTGAAAGTATTTGCTGTTCCTGAGCTTTTCATCCGAAAGAATAAGCTCTATCAGCTTTTCAGGATCCGCCACGCCGCCGCCCCCCTTTTTTTGCAGAACATACATTCTTTTTTAAGTATAACACAATGACAACTTTATGTCAACAAAACAACTGCCATTATTTAATGAATAGTGAATAATGAAAAATGAATAATGAATAATTTTGGTATCGCCTGCGGCGATGTATTTTAAAATATCCGCCGCAGGCGCACCTTAATTATTCATTATTCACTATTCATTTTTCATTATTCATTTAGCGAAGCGCATATAATTCCGCATTCCGAATTTCGAATTCCGAATTTATTAAATCTCCATAATGACCAGCTTTTCACCGTCCGAAGCACAGAGCTTATCATTACCCGAGAAGAAAAAGCTTGTCAGATAGCCTATTTCGGCAGGTATGGTGTATTTGTGGGATACCTCCGCCGTATCGGGGTCGATAACATATATCTCCGAATCCATTGACTCATAGCAGGGCGGCTTTACAAGAGCAATGTAATCTCCGCTTTCCGGCATATAATATGTACCGTAGTCATAGCCTTCAAAATCAACGGGCATTTCCGTGAACAGCGTTGTTTCAAGAGTTTCCGTGTCGGTGACATACAGACCCTCGGGAACGCCGTCACACCAGCTGTAATAGGAATAAATTTTTCCGCCGTGAATACCCAAAGGAAGCAGATTGTCCGAGTCGGGAACGTCCGCTGCCGTATCCGTTTCAAAATCGTAAATTCCGAAGCCGGGTACACGCTCATAACCTATTTTGCGGTAAACAAAACGGTTTTCGTCAAGAGGCAGGCTGAATGCTCTGTTCTCGGCATATAGATCTCCGTCACTTCGTGCAGGAACGCCCTTTACTATCTTTGCAAGCTCCCTGTCTGCGTCAAGAATGTTATAACCGAATTCCGAAATTTTATGTCCGCAGTAGTCAAAGGCTGTGGTATATCCGTCAGCCTCGGCAATATCCGTGCTGTAATCCTCATAAACGGTAAGAACGGCGCTTTCAAGCTCATTCGTTTCACGGTTAAAGCGGTCAAGAAGCACCTTTACGGGGAAACCGCTGCCGTTTATGAACCGGTCAAAATCCCATTCGGAGGGTATTTCGGCGCTGCCAACGGTCCTGCCTGTTGAAATTTCTACAAATTTAAGCGTATGTACAGTAACGTTGCCGTCGCTGCCGCTGTACCGCATACACACTATGCCCTTGTCCATATTTTTTGCCGGCCAGCAAAAGCGCTGACTTGAACCCTCCGCAGAAGCGTTCAGGTCGATAACGGTCATGCCCTCCGGGATAACGTAACTCTCCGCATTTTCTTCGCCGGACGTTGTTTCCGCCGTGGTTTCTTCGGCATCAGGCACAGTCGTTGTTACTTCGGTAAGCTGTCCTTCGGTCACGGCTTCGGATAACGCTGTTGTTTCTTCCGTAAGCTGTTCTGTAAGGGTCTCCGTGACCTTTATATCCTCGCTCTTTGTGCAGGC
>JALEJQ010000047.1 GCA_022769565.1 Oscillospiraceae bacterium | reverse complement strand
CGCACAGGAATTATCCCTTGCAGGTATCACGGACAGCCACGTTCATCTGGCAGTGGGACTTCCACTTATGTGGTATTCCGAGCAGCGTGAGGGCTTTGCCGAGTTTATCAGGCAGAATGAATATGTGGAGTTTGCGTTGCTGACTGTATCAATTTTGTAGGGGAGGATGCTTTTTAAAAGGTTTAAGAGGAAGATGGAAAGTCGGGCAAGGACATAAAGCACCGACCTGCATTCAGGCAGATGTTCGAGGATTGCAGAGAGGGACTTGTTTCCAAGATAGTTGTTAAGAAGTACGACCGTTTCAGCCGTAATATGCGAGAATATCTGAACATCACCGATGAGCTTGACAAGCGGGGAGTAAGCGTTGTTTCTCTTTGCGAGCCGTTCAATACGGACACCAAAGAGGGCAGAATGATGAGGAACAATCTTCTGAACTTTGCCGAGTTTGAGCGTGAAGCGATAGCTGCGAGAGTAAAGGACTCCTATGATACGAAAGCACAGGAAACAGGCTTTTATCAAGGCGGAGTTGTGTATTTCGGCTATCAGAGTTCAAGACAGACCATAAACGGAAAGACAGGGTCTGTTCTCGTTCCGTATGATTCGGCTGTTACTGTCAGGGCAATGTTTGATGTTTATGCAAACCCCGAAGCATCGCTCCGAGATGTTATTCTGTATATAAACGAGAACAATCTTCCGATGGACGCTCCGAAAGGTGACGGCACAGTAACGAGAGGCTTTGATGCACCGAATATCGCTGCCGTACTGAAAAATCCACTTTATGTCAGGGCAGATAAGAATGTATATGAATATCTGCTGAAAAATAATTACCGCATAATTGATGATGTGGACGCATTTGACGGAAAGCACGGACTTTTCTGGCATAATTACAGAAGCAAGACCGACAGATATGTAAAGGTAGGTTATCACGAGGGACTTGTTGATGCGGACGTGTGGCTTGCGGTGCAGGATAAATTCTCACATCATCATATTCCATTAAGAAAGGGCAAGGTGCTTCGTTCGTGGATGTCGGGCTTGCTTAGGTGCGGTCATTGTGATCACGCAGTTAAGGTTGATTATACATACAACAAAAATTCGGGCAACAGTTGGCGGTATTTCACTTGCAGCGGTTACAACAGTGTTCGTGGCTGTCAGTCCTCCGGTATCAAGCTGAATGTTGATGAGGTTGAAGCTATTGTGTATAACGATATGAAGGAACATATCGAGGAATTTGAGATAGCAAGAAAAATCGAAAAGAAACCTTCAACCGAAGCCGATAAGATACGTTCCGAGATACTGAAAATTGAAGCGGAAACTGCAAAGCTGATGGAAAAGCTTGCTGATGCAGACGAGGTACTTTTCGGGTATATTCAGAACAGGATCGGAACGCTCCACAGCACAAAGAATGAGCTTGAGAAGAAGCTTATGCTTGTTGACAGGCGTGTAAAGAAAATTGATACCACACCGCTTCTCGGTCCTCTTAACAAGTGGGAAACGCTTACTGTCGAGGAGAAAAACAATCTTGCCCGAATGATGATCGAGAAGATTTATATATCGGTGGAAAAGGGTGTAATCATACACTATTATTTTTAAGAAAATTTAAGCTCTCTTGTTGTGTCGGGCAATCCCCTTATCAAGGAGGAAATGGAGCTTCAGACAAAAATCAAGGATTTGAAAATGGAAAAATCCCGGTATACTGAAAAAATATATGAATTGCAGGATAATATACGGGTAAAATATCCTCAAGCGATCCAAACGGGCGAAATAAGTATCGAGCATATCAAAAATGACTTTGAAAAGGCAAATTCTCAGCCAAAAGTCACTAACGAAGAGGGTAAATCCTTTTATCCG
Organism: Oscillospiraceae bacterium; assembly: GCA_022769565.1. Taxonomy (GTDB): domain Bacteria; phylum Bacillota; class Clostridia; order Oscillospirales; family Ruminococcaceae; genus UMGS363. The sequence goes on along the minus strand of JALEJQ010000047.1, from coordinate 36,529 downwards.
ATAAAAATAGGCGATACCGTGTATAACGACCGAAAAGAAGGCGGAGATGCGCTTAAAATGGCTATCGGCAGCAATATCGGTAAACTCGCAGAAGGAAAAACCGTTGAAGTTGGTGAATATCGAGGCTTGAAACTCAGCATACTGTTTGATTCCTTTACAAAGCGCACCAAGGCTTGTTTGGAAGGGGAAAAACACCATTACTGCGAGCTTAACCCCGAAACAGACATAGGCAACATTATCCGACTGGATAACTGCATTAATAATCTTGAAAAGGAAATTCAGCAGCTTCAAGAAACTGTTGATACGGCAAAATCAGAGCTGGAGCAGATGAAGCGTGATGTTGAACAGCCATTTCCGCTTGCTGATGAACTGTTTAACGCAGAAACACGGTTGGAAGAAGTACATGAAGCATTAACAAAGTTTGAATTGTCCGATGATACAGCGCATAAGGAAATGTATGAACGTTTATGCGAAACTTTCCCGAATATTTTTTCCGGGGAATGTTCGGCAATGCGTTTTGAAGCAGGAGAAGGCTGGGATACGCTTTCCATTGAGCTGCACGGGGATATGTTTTCTATTGCACACACTTATGAGCAGAACGGTGATCTGATGTACGACCCGTTGGTTTATTTCAAAGTGGACAGCGAAAATGAAAAGGTTATTCCCGTAAGCTATGAAAACAGCGGTTTGGGCGTTTATGAGAGCTTTGACATTGATGCGGAGCCTACGCCCGATTCAGTTAAAAGGCAAAATGACATACTTGATTTTACAGATGAATGGCTTGACAACATAGAGCGGCAGGGATATGAGCCTGTTGTCCCGGATACTGCTGTTGAAGAAATTGAACATGAGGATGAAATCGAAAGACAGAATACACAGCAGTATGCAATATAATTCCCCAATGGGGAATAAAAAGCAGCTTGAAGGTAATTAATGCCTTTAAGCTGCTTTTGTTATTTATAACGCATTGTTTAAAATTTCACCATTGAATTGCTCCAGCTTTGCCAAAACGGATATGTATAAATCACCATAGCATTGCTTTAAATCAGAGATTTCTTTGGAAAGAGAAGCTCTGTGTACGGTTGTTTGCTTATGCGTCCTGATATAAGAATCGCGATCAAGATTAAGCAACGGATAATCGCTTAATGTTATTGGAATATCATATTCGGGATGTCTGTTTTCCGGTCTTGAAATTGTAGAAATAGGCAAAACAGTATAGTCATTATTTATGGCTTCGGAAATAATTAACACAGGACGGGATTTAAATGAATTCTTCTTGGCTTGCGCATCATAAAATGGAGTGATGGATGAATAGATTTTACCTATCACTGTTCATTCACCTCAGCATCTTCAAATTCATCATAATACATATCCCATATATGGTCATACGGACGTACTTTTTTAGCATCTTCGTATATATCGGAGAGAGCCAAAGGTTTGGAACCATTTTCCTTATCTGCCAAACCTATTCTTGAATTCTTCCAAGATATTTCCTGATGCGAAATTTCACTGAGTTTCCATGATGAAAAGATGCCGTATTCAAGTATAACGTTGTTTACTATATATTTGGCTTCATCACTTATTGATGAGTCTGCTGAAATTATACCGTCTTTGGTATATGCCAATCTGACATCACGGGAAACAGGACCGTACTTCCATCCCTCAAAATCGTCAGCAAAAAGAGGCTGCCCGGTAATTGCAATAGCTTCTCTCTGAGAAAAATAAAGCAGCTTATGCAGCTTCATTTCATCAATTATTTCTCCTGATATTTTTTTGTATTCATCAAAAATATACTCAGCGACATTTAAGATCTTATCCATACAGTTCCTCCTCTCGTTATATATAACTATTATTACCTTCTACTATTATTATATTTGTTTTAAACTCAAATGTCAATACCACATTCCGATTTTCCGAATGCGGTTAATCTGCACACGGAATATCCACATTCCGATTTCCCGAATGTGGGTAATCTGCGAACGGAATATCCACATTCCGATTTTCCAAATGTGGGTAATCCGCACACGGAATATCCACATTCCGATTTTCCGAATGTGGATAAACCGCATACGAAATATCCATATGCGGATTTTCCGAATGTGGATAATCTGATTTTGGATAACACTATATAATGTGGTATAATTATAGGGTCTGCAGAAAAAATAAACGGAACAGGGAAGGAAATAAAAATATGAATATAATGGAATTTGAGCTGAACAAGGAAATGAGCCTTGGTGAATGGCTTGACTATTGGTTTGAAAATTATGCGAAACGTACTGTAAAGCAGTCTACGGCTGTTTCATACTGCGGATACATAAACGGTCACATTGCCCCCAAAATCGGCGTGTGCAAGCTCTCAGAGCTTAATACGGACATTCTGCAGCGTTTTTTTAATGAACAGAGTGACAGCGGAAGTCTGAAAGGCGGAGGTTTATCCCCGAAAACGCTGCTGAACATGAACAGAATGATACACAAATCAATGGAAAAGGCTATTGACCTTGAGCTGCTGCCTAAGAATTATGCAAAATATGTTGAGCTGCCGAAGCAGGAGGAACCTGAAATGCGTGTCCTTACAATTTCAGAGTACAATAAGCTGCTGGAGGAACTGGGAAAAACAAAGGAAAAACTTGCCTTCGGAGTTTATCTGAGCTTGTCGCTCGGTATCAGGCTGGGAGAAGTGCTGGGACTTCGGTGGAATGATATTGATTTTAATAACAAAATTGTACACATACGCCGCACGGTAAACCGTTTGCCGACTATTGACGGAAAAAACAAAACCGAACTTGTTGTCGGAACTCCCAAAAGCAAGAAGTCTGTAAGGGATATTCCGATAAATGAGAACTACTGCGGCGAATTTATGCTGTATTGGGCAAAGAAAAGCCGAATTTGCAGGAAAACTCCCAATGACGGCGATTATTTGCTTCAATCTGCGATAGGCGGTCCTGCGGAGCCTAAAACGCTGCAGGAAGCATTCAAACGCATTTTGAAATCAGCAGGTATATCCGATGCAAATTTTCATTCTCTTCGGCATACATTTGCCACAAGAGCCATTGAAAAGGGGGTAGATGTTAAGACTTTAAGCGTTATTCTCGGACATTCAAGCGTAAATATCACACTTGACCGCTATGCTCATGTTCTCGATGAGCAGAAAAGAAAAACAATGGACATACTGCTTTCCGGCACATCGTTATCATAGTAAAAAGACAGACCACCGAGCTGTTCCGCTGTTTCCTGTTTGTGCAGACATTTTATATCAGCACCAAAAATGTAGTAAAAATGAATAAAAAGAAAGGAATTGCCAAAAAAGTGCTTGACAATTCCTTTTAAATATGCTACTATGGAATAAATAAAAACGCACCCACACTCTGAAAAACGTTTGGCGACGGATTTCAGAGCATCATCAAACAGATGTAAGAGCGCATCTGAATGACTTAGTGAATGCTACTTTTATTCTGTATTTCATTATACAGAATTTAGATACATTTGTCAAGCTGTTCAAGCGAAAATCTGTTTGAAGGGATGATTTTCGTAATATTGAATAGCTTGACTTTTTATTTGGTTGCGGAGGCTGGATTTGAACCAACGACCTTCGGGTTATGAGCCCGACGAGCTACCGAGCTGCTCCACTCCGCGATATGTTTTATATGCTCCTCAATTGAGTGCTTTATTATTATATCACATTCAAGATAGAATGTCAAGTGTTTTTTTGAAAAAACTTAAATTTTTTTCGGCGCATAATTTTTATCACTTGGGAAACGGCTTTAAAGGCTGTTTCTTAGTGTGTATTATGCGCCGAATTTTTTATGGCTGTTATCAGCCCTCGTATTCAACTATTCTTACGGATTCCATCTGTACCTGCTTCAAAGGCTTGTCGTTGCTGTCGGTCTCAACGTTTCCAAGCTCACGCACAATGTCAAGTCCCTCGAAAACCTGTCCGAATACGGTATATCCTCCGTCCAGGAAGGGCACGCCGCCTTTTTCATTGTACATATCAATAACATTCTGCGGCCAGCTGTATGATGACGGGTCACTTGCCATAAGGTCTTCACAGCTGTACTGGAGATAAGCCTCGGGGGTGTTTACGATATAGAATTGGCTGCCGTTTGTGCTTGTGGAACCGGAATTTGCATATGCCACCGCTCCGCTGAAATGGTAAAGTCCCTCGGGGATACCACCGTCAAACTTATCGCCCCATATGCTCTTTCCTCCTGTGCCGTTGCCCTTGGGGTCGCCGCCCTGTATCATAAAGTTAGGGATTATTCTGTGGAATATCAGCTCGTCATAGTAGCCCATATCCGCAAGTCCCGTAAAGTTTTCAACGGCTTCGGGCGCTGCGTCTGCAAAAAGCTTGATCTTGATCTCGCCGTAGTCCTTAACTGTGATAACAGCGATCTTTTCACCCGGTTCCGGCATTTCAAAGTTGCGTATATCGCCTTGTACAAGCGCTAGGGCCTCATCTGCCGTGGATTCTCCCTTACAGCCTGTGAGAAGCACTCCTGCAGATACGGCTGCGGCAAGAACCAGCGCAGCTGCTTTAATTTTTTTTATCATTTTAAAAACTCCTTTCGGTTTATCAGATGAATATTGCGGTTATGACCATATCGCAGTGAATGGCATAGAAGTTTCCGTCCCAGCCGATAAAGCTTCTGCCCTTGCTGTCGTATGTGGGCGTGAAGGGAGGCATTGCGTCCTCTCCGCCCTTTACCTTAACGGGGTACTCAACTCCGTCTATAACGAAGGTCACGGTATATTCCTCCTTACCGAAAATTGCGGTGATAGTGGTGTCGGAGGTAATGTTTGTAAGCGATTTATCCCAGCCTATGAACTCGTTGCCGTTAATATCGGTGGTGGGAGTAAAGGGAGGAATAGCCGTGCCGCCTCTTTCAATAGTCTGCACATAGGACAGACCGCTTATCATGAACGTAACGGTAACGGAATTGGACTCCTTTTCAAGAATAGCGGTAATGGTAACATCGGAGGTTATCCTTGAATAATCAGTATCCCAGCCCTTGAAGATATATCCCTCAATGTTAAGAGTGTCGGGCAGGGGAGCAGGGTCGCCGTCCTTTACCTGAATAGTGGTTATCTTGTCTGCGATAACTATTGTTACCGTGTGGTAAACAGTCGTATCATCTTCAAACAGGGCTGTGATAATGGTATCCTTGGTGATGTTTTCAAAGGAATTGTCCCAACCAATGAATTTTTTGCCGCTGATAACAGGGTCTTCGGGCTTATCCGCATTTCCGCCGTAGGGAACCTCCTGTATGGTCTCGTCGCCGTCTATGCTGATAACAACGGTAAGTATCTCGCCTTCGTGGGAACCCTCGGATGAGGTGGTGGCCTCGGACTGTGTTGTTGACGTTGTAGTCTGTGCAGACTGAGAAGCTGTTGTAGTCTGTGCAGACTGAGCGGTGGTTGCCGCCGTAGTTATGGGAGGAGCGGTGGTAGCCGCAGGGGGTTCGATAACATGGGGAGCAGTTGTTGAAGCTGTTTCGGAGGTATCTATAGTTTCCGCCGTCTGGATAATGTCGGAGCTGTCCTGTGTCTGTTCTTCCGATGAACCTGTTATCTCTTCTTCGGCGTCGGGAGCTGCGTTGTAAGCGTTTTTAAGCTCTTCCGCCGTGTAAGGGAAATTCTCCAGAAGATTTGCCGCCGTAATAAGGTTCTTCAAGTCCCTTGCGGTTAGGTCGCTTAACGGAAATTCGATGTTCAGATAAGAAAATTCGGGACCAAGGTCGTTTGTGGTGATACGTCCCGCACGCTTTTCAACAAGAAATTCCGGGTCGTTGACGGTGTTTCCCTGAGCGTCGTAAAGCTGTATCTTTGAATTGCCCATAAAGGTGTAAACATCGGTGTAAGCGTCAAAGCCGTCTGTTGAGTAGGCGATCTTCGTTACCGTTCCCGAGGGGTACACCATGGAATCAGCCGTGCGGACGAAAACCTGAGTCTTGTCGCTTTCAGGCAGAACGCAGAGCAGGGAGCCTCGGTTAAGATATACCTCTCCGCCTGATTTGCTGTCCGTTTTTCCCGTAATAACAAGCTGGGAATCGGGACTCAGTATCATATAGTTATTGTCGGAATTTTTTTTGCTTTTATACACTATCCTGCAGGAGGAGTTTTCTCCCGAAGTGATAATATCTCCCTCGGCGAGCGCTTCTCCCGAAATTGCGTTTGAGTCGGCGTTGTCCGAATTTGTTATGCTCACGCTTCCGGAAGCCTCGGTTATGTACAGACCTGCGTTTCCGCCTGCGTCCGATACGATGATTATAACGGCAATAACTGCGGCAAGCGCCAGAGTGCCCGTTATAACAGGAATGAGCGGAATATTCAGCTTTTTCATTTTTGTTACCGTCCTTTCAATTGGATTCAGGGCTGCGCCGTAACGGTTTCGGGCGCATCCTCATCATAGTCTTCATCATCGTTTTCATCGTCATCATAGCCGTAAAGCTCATTGTCGTCATAATCGTCAATATCATCGTCATATGGATTTTCGTTAGGCATTTCCCACCACTTGGGACCGGGGAAGGTGGTATAAATATGTGTTTCCATAGTTGTTCCGGCTGTGCGTACCGTTGTTTCTGCGGAAGTGCCTGAACTTTCTTCCGTTCTTGGCGGAGCGGCGGTTTCCGAAGTTGTTTCGGTGACGCCAGAAGCGGTAACTGTTTCGGTGCTTTCCGTTTCTTCCGTCTGCGGTGGAGCGGTAACTGCGGTCTGCTCCGCATTTTTGCTGCTTACCGCTCTGAAAGCGCTGTTAAGCTCATCGGGAGTGTAAGCAAGGGTATGCTCTCCGCAGATGCGTATAAGCTCTTTAAGGGTTATTTCTTTAAGCCCGTACATATTTATATCGTAATTAAGATAGCCGTATTGGGAAAAATCATCGCAGGAAACAAGCTCGGCACCCGTTCTTTCGGTAAGCAACATAGGCTCGCCGTTCTTTTCACCGTCCGTGCCGTAAAGCTGCAGCATAACTGAGCCGTCAAAGTTCTGGACATGGGTAAGCATAACGTTTTCATAGCCCATATACTTGTCCGCGAATTCAAACTCCGTTCGGAACACCGTTCCTCGTACATTTATCGCCGTGTTGGGGGTCTTTACCTGAAAGGTCTCACTTTTTTTCAGCGGCTTATTAAGCTGGCAGGTAACAGCGCCCTTTGCAATATTGACGGAAACATCACCCTTGTCGGAAACGCCCGTATAATAAACGTAAACGGCGCTTTCAGGCTCAATAGCTATGTATTTATCGGCGTCTATCCGTATCCTTACGGTGCTGTTCTCGTCTGTGTTCACGACATCGCCGCTTTGCAGCACGGTTTTTCTGCCTGCATAGAACTGTTTTTCGCCCCTAATGATAACGACGGTACCCTGAATATCGCTTATAGTCAGGCTGCGCAGCGTTTCTCCCCCGAAAGCAAGGCTCAGGGTGACCGCAGCAAGAATAACTGCTATAAGCGCCGCAATGGCTATAATGATTATTTTTAAATTTTCGTGGATAAATTTCATTAACTGACATCACCCCTGTACAGAGGATAAAGGGAACCTCTAAAAACCTCCTTCACGGCAAATCCTCTATGAGTTTCGCCATCTGCTGCGTTATCAAACCTTGCAATACATCAAGTATTACTGCGGTTTGATGCCTTGCAGCTGACGAAACTCATAACGAGGCTTTGCTCGTGTCCCGGTTTTTAGAGAACCCCTAAATTTTATCCGGACTGCCTTTTATCGTCAAAAATCGGTCATACATCTATTATTATATCACATAACGGGAATTTTGTCAAAGTTTTTGATATTTTGTTATCCGCACAAAAGGGCACACCGATAAAAGGTGTGCCCCCATAAATTTTATTTTCTTAAGAAAGCTTATCTGTCGTTGAATATCTGGAGAAGAGTTGTGTAGTCGTCTATTGCAGAAGGCTGCTTCTGAGCCTGAGGAGCAGGTGCAGCGTCTTCCTGTACAGCTTCCTCGGGAACTGCGTCGGGATTTTCCATTCCCACAAAGCCTGCGGCAATAACGGTGATGTTCATCTCGTCCTGCATTGTCTCGTCGAAGGAAGTACCGAAGATCATGCTTACATTCGGGTCTGCAGCGTCGGAAATGAGCTTTGTAGCAGTATCAACATCGGAAGCAAGGATATCCTCGGACATAACGATGTTAACGAGAAGTCTTGTAGCGCCGCTGATAGAGGTTTCAAGCAGCGGGCTTGTGATAACAGCGTTTGCAGCTTCCTGAGCCTTGTCCTTGCCCGAGCCGTGACCGATAGCCATATGAGCGTAGCCTGCGTTCTTCATTGTGGTCTCAACGTCTGCAAAGTCAAGGTTTATCATACCCTCAACGGTGATAAGCTCTGCAATGGACTTAACGCCCGTTTTGAGTATATCATCAGCCATAGCGAAGGATTCCTTCATTGTAAGAGGCTTTTCTGCGCCTACAAGGAGCCTTTCGTTAGGTATAACTATGAGGGAGTCAACGTGCTTTTTAAGCTCCTCGATACCCTTTTCAGCCTGTATCATCTTGGCTTTCTGCTCGAAGTTAAAGGGCTTTGTTACCACAGCAACGGTAAGGATGTCCATTTCCTGTGCGATCTCGGCAACAACGGGAGCAGCGCCCGTACCTGTACCGCCGCCCATTCCGGCTGCGATGAATACCATCTGAGCGCCCTTGAGAGCAGCAGAGATCTCTTCCTTATTTTCCTGAGCGGAGCGCTCGCCCACCTCGGGCTTGTTTCCTGCGCCTCTGCCTCGGGTAAGCTTTTCGCCTATCTGTACCTTCTGCGAAGCCTTTGAGGAATGGAGAGCCTTTGCATCGGTATTTACAGCTATGTAATCAACGTCCTTGATGCCTGCAGTTACCATGCAGTTAAGGGCGTTTCCTCCGCCGCCTCCTACGCCTACGACTTTTATGTTAACATCGGGTTCAAACATATCATTATCATTATCAAGCACAAAACCGCCCATGTTTTACCGTCCTCCTAAAAATATATAAACTATTTGATCATCACATAAAATATACAACATTTATTTTAACACATTTCAGAAATTAATGCAAGTGTTTTTGAAAAAAAGCCTGATTTTTTCAAAATTTACTTTGTTATTCAAAATGTATCACGGCAGAAGTTTCCGTTTCTCCCGAATTTTCGCCCGAAATATCCGTATTTTCCTCTGTACTGTTCTCCGTTTCCTTGGCAGCGATGTTGTTCTGATAGGTTATCTCGTTCTGTTCAAGACCTGCCTTGTCGATAAAGGAAGCGCCGTTTGAAAGCATTTTCAGCGTTCCCTCGGTGGTAGGACCTATTTTTGTGGAAATAATATCCGAAGCCAGCCTCAGCTTATAGTCAAGCTCGGAAACTGAGCCAAGCTCTATTGTTATCCTGCCGTCATAAATGCAGCTTATGTTGTAATGGTCGCTCATATCGAAGCTTTCCGCTTTTCCGTTAAAATAGTTTTGGGAAATATCTATGAGCCTGTAAAAAACTTCCGTGCGGTTCTCATCAGCGCAGACGAATTTTCCGCCTATGCCGGGGAGGGGAGCGGACTTGCTTTCTTCCTTTTTATCGTCTGAGGTGTCCGTGCCGCTGTCTGTTTCCGTCTGTGCCACGGAGGACGAAGCGGAGGTCTCTTCCTCCCATATTTCCTCTGTTTTTTCGGGGAGCCTTGCGCCGTATATCACCACCGTGTCGGGGTAAGGCTCGGAGGACATATCAAGTATCTTTCCGCTGGCGCTGAGAAGACAGAAGCCCTCCTCGTATTCTGCGCTTGCCGTTTCTTTGCAGGGGGTTATCTTTATTTCCACCGTTGAAGGAAAGGAACGGGTAAGCTCGGCTGTTTCCACATAAGTGAGCTGCTGCTCTATCTGCCTTGCGCATTTGTCCATATTGGTGCGCACAAGATTATCTCCGCCCTGTATTCCGCTGGCGGCGATTATCTCGTCATAGGTGTAGACCGAGCTGCCCGTGATAATTACGGTATTTATCTTGAAAAATACAGTCGTGGCAAGAATAAGAAAGGTTATCACCACCACAAGTCCGATAATGCCGTAGTACATTGAATTGCCGCCGGACTTTTTTATGCTTCCTGCGCTGCCCATATGTATCGTCATTTCCCCTCGGGGAAATTTTCTCCTTTCCTTTTTTATATCCTGCGTATATCCGCTCCGAGAGAGGAAAGTACGCCTTCTATATCCTCATAGCCTCTGTCGATATGGCACACGCCCGAAATTTCGCTTGTTCCTTCGGCAGAAAGCGCCGCCGCCGCAAGTCCTGCGCCCCCTCTCAGGTCGGGAGCGGAAATTTTTGCGCCGTAAAGCCGTTTTACGCCCGTTACAACAGCGACCTTGCCCTCCGTCCGTATGTCTGCGCCCATTCTGCGCAGCTCCTCCGTGTGGCTGTACCTGTTTTCAAAGATGTTTTCAACGAAAACGGAGGTACCCTCCCCACGGCACAGCGCCGCCATAACAAAAGCCTGACAATCGGTAGGAAAGCCGGGATAGACCATAGTCCGTATAATATCCACTGCTTTCAGCGGCTTTAATGCGCCGAAAAACACCGAATCTTCCGTACAATGAACGGAACATCCCGACTGCTCAAAAACTGCATTTACAGCGTCAAGGTGACGGGGAACGCAGCCCTTCACTATTATCTCTCCCCCTGCCGCCGCTGTGCAGGCAAGATAGGTCGCCGCAGCTATCCTGTCGGGCATTATCTCAAATTCGCAGCCGTGAAGGGAGCTTACGCCGTTTATAACAACGGTGCTGCTGCCTGCGCCTCTTATATCTGCGCCGCAGCGGTTGAGAAATTCCGCAAGGCAGGCTATTTCAGGCTCTCTTGCGGCGTTGGTTATCTCGGTAGTTCCCTCTGCAAGAACTGCTGCAAGGATAATGTTCTCCGTTGCGCCCACAGAGGGGAAGGACAGGGGTATTTTTGCGCCTTTGAGCCTGTTTTCGCAAAGGCAGTCGATGCAGCCGTATTCCTCGTTGACCGTTACGCCCATTTTTCTCAGGGCGGAAATGTGTATGTCGATAGGTCTGCGCCCAATGTCGCAGCCGCCGGGAAAGCTCAGACGGCATCTTCCCGTTCTTCCAACAAGTGCGCCCAGGAAGAATATTGACGAGCGCATTTCACGCATAAGTTTGTCTGAAATTTCGTATTTGTCAAGAACGGAGGTGTTGACGGTAACTGTGTTTTTTTCCGTTCCGTCAAAGCCTGCGCCGCAGCCAAGATATGTAAGTATCCTCATTGCCGAATATACGTCCGACAGCCTTGGGCAGTTATGCAGAACGACCTCTCCGCCGCAGAGAACGGATGCCGCAAGTATGGGCAGAGCGGCGTTTTTTGCGCCCTGAACGGTTATCTCGCCTCTGAGCCGTTTTCCTCCGTTTATGATAAGCTTTTGCATACAAAGCTCTCCTTTTCCGCTTTTTCTTTATACTATGCAGAAAAGGATAAACTGTGAAAATTATTGCTTGTTTATCAGTTCTTCAAGTGCCTTGTAGACCCTGTCGGGTGTGTCGGGAACGTACAGCGAAGCCGCACGCTGTGCAAAGCGGTCAAGGCGTTCCTTATCACGGCAGAGGTCGTTCACATTGTCAATGAGGACCTGTCCCGTGAGATTTTTTTCCTCTATAACAACGGCTGCTCCGGCTTTTCCGAGAACCATTGCATTGTGGTACTGGTGGTTTCCGGCAACGTTGGGTGAGGGGATAAGTATTGAAGCTCTGCCCGTTGCTTCAAGCTCGGAAAGAGCGTTTGCCCCGGAGCGGCTTATAACAAGGTCTGCCGCCGCCATACAAACGGACATATTGTCTATATACTCCTTAGCCTGTATTTTCGGGTCGTTTTCGTAGTCAACGCCTCTTGCGGCAAGGTCGGGAAGGAAGGTGTCCTTGCCCATTCTGCCGTAGCTGTGGATATGTGTAACGGGAACGCTGTTTTTCACTTCCCACTCCATAAGCTCGGCAACGGTCTCGTTTATCCTGCCTGCGCCAAGGCTTCCGCCTGTTGAAAGAATGCACATATTTCCCTCGGGAATGTTAAGAGCAAGCCTTGCTTCTTCTCTTGTCATGGAGGAAAAGCCCTTTCTTACGGGCAGACCCGTTACGGTGTATTTTATGTCCTTTTCAAGATACTCCGCCGCTTCTTCAACGGTAAGCATAATAGTATCAACGTGCTTTGCAAGTATTTTTGTTGTCATTCCGGGAAAAGCGTTCTGCTCGTGGATAGCTGTTTTAATGCCCATTTGCGACGCTTTCAGCACGATAGGACCGCTGACGTAGCCGCCCGTTCCGATAACAAGGTCGGGCTTGAAGCCGTCTATTATCTGCTTTGCACGGTGTCCTGCGGTAGTAAGGTAGGCAACTGTTTTAACGTTGCGCACTATATTTTTCGGGGTAAGCTTGCGCTGGAAGCCGCTTACCTTTATAGGTGCAAAATCATAGCCTGCTTTGGGTATAAGACGGGATTCCATACCTGTGGGAGTTCCTGCGAAAAGAAACTCTGCATCGGGATAGTGGTCTTTTATAATTGAAGCAATTGCAAGAGCCGGATTGATGTGACCTGCCGTTCCGCCTCCTGCAAGAAGAACTCGTAGCATTTCTTATTCCTCCTATGTTTTTATAAGCGATTTCCTTGAAACATTAAGGATAATTCCCATCTGAACAAGCTGCATGATAAGCGCTGTTCCGCCGTAGCTGAAAAAGGGCAGGGAAACGCCTGTGTTGGGGATAGTGTTCGTTACAACGGCAATGTTTAAAAGCGCCTGCAAGCCTATCTGAACGGTAAGTCCCAAAACGAGCATCATTCCGAACTTGTCGGGAGCTTTTGCCGCAATGAAAAATCCTCTTATTATAAAAAGCAGGAACAGGATTATTACCATAAGCGCTCCCACAAAGCCAAGCTCCTCGCATACTACCGCAAAAACGAAGTCGTTTTTCGATTCGGGCAGGTACAAAAACTTCTGACGGGAATTTCCCAGGCCAAGTCCGAACATTCCCCCCGAGCCTATTGCAATAAGTGAGTTTCTCGTCTGCCAGGTCTTGTCCCTTGAAGCCTCTTCGTTAAAGGGGTCAAGCCACGAGAGCAAACGTGTTTGTATATAGGTAACGCCCTTGAACTCGATAAGCAGCACCATTATCAGCACGATAGCCGCAACGCCGATAAGACCCAATACAACCAGATGCTTTACGTTTGAGCCGCCAACGAACATCATGATTATACCAATAGCGCAGATGATGATAGTGCCGGAAAAATGGGGCTGTATAGCCATAAGTCCCACTACCACAGCAAGAAACGCCGCAAAGGGAACGATACCGTATTTAAACTGCTTCAGCTTTGAGTAATTTATTGAAATAAGGTATGAAAACAGCAGTATTATTGCCAGCTTCATAATTTCCGAGGGCTGGAAGGAGGGGAGAGAACCAATTTTTATCCAGCGGTAGGAGTTGTTGTGGGGGTCGGTGAAGGGACCTACACGGCACAGCACAAGAAGCACGGCTGCAACGGCAAAAAGTCCGAAAACGATAACAGGCTTGCGGTAAAAATGATAGTCAAGGAATGACACAACGAACATTCCGGCAAGACCTACCACAGCCATACCTATCTGGCGCTTTACATAGTAGGTACCTTCGTGTCCCTCGGCAATTGCCCAGGCATAGCCTGCGGAGAACATCATAATAATGCCCATTACAAGCAGCACCATTATTATTAGAAAGAACGGCAGATCCATAGGACCCGACACGATCTTTTCGGTATAGCCCTTTGAAACGCCCTCGGAGGTCATTTCCTTTTTCCTGTCGCTGCGGTTTCTGTTCATCCGTATTTTTTTGCCGCCTGCCGCAGCTTCGGATGCGTTGGACATTTGATCATCCCCTTTAAGAAAGTTTGGAGTTTGGAGAGTGGAATTTTTTCAATGTGAAAAGTTGAAGGTGGAATTATATTTAATTCGGAATTCGGAATGCGGAATGCGGAATTAAGGTGCGCCTGCGGCGGATATTTACAATATCTTCATTACCGACACCATATTTTCACTTTATGGAACCGCTTTAAACTTTTCACATTAAAATAACTTCACTCTTCACTCTTCACACTTAAAATAAACTATTAAGGAAGTTTGGAGTTTGGAGAGTGGAGAGTAAAGTTTGGATATTGTCTTGTTAAGGATTTAACCCTTAAAACTTCACTCTTCACTCTTCACACTTAAAATAAACTATATATAAGGTTTGCTGCAACTCCGGCAATAAGTCCTGCCAGAGAGAAGGTTATAACTATTTTGTATTCATTGAAGCCGCAAAGCTCAAAATGGTGGTGGATAGGGGACATCTTGAAAAGACGCTTGCCCTTTGTTATCTTGAAATATGTCACCTGAATAACTACCGAAAGCGCTTCGCAGATATAAACTATTGCAATTATCGCAAGGAGCAGGTGCTGCCTTGTTACAAGTCCTATGGCAACCACCGAGCCGCCCAGGAACATTGAGCCTGTGTCACCCATAAATACCTTTGCAGGGTGCAGGTTCCATACAAGGAAGCCAAGACAGCCGCCTGCGACAGCCATTGAGAAAATGGAGTATTCCCATATTCCCATAGCGGAGCAGAGCATTACAAAGGAAAGCATGGATATTACCGTTACCGAGCCGCAAAGACCGTCTATTCCGTCCGTAAGATTTACCGCATTTGTAAGGAACACGATAACAAGGAGCATAAAGGGATAATAGAAAATGCCTATATCAAGCTCGAACCAGTAGAAATTAAGGGTAGTTTTCGTGTCCCCAAGCAGATACAGAGCCGCAAGGAAGGCAGAGGAGAAAATGAACTGCATTATCATCTTCTGCCAGGGCTTAAGCCCAAGATTCTGCTTCTTTACCGCCTTGATATAGTCGTCCGCAAAGCCTATCACCATATTCAGAAGGGCGAAAATATATCCTGCAAGCAGGCGGTAAAGTCCCGTGTTGTCCGTTATGCCAACGTCCTCCGTTCTGAAGCGGTACAGGGCATAGCCTACTGCAATTGCGGCAGCGGAGCCGAAAATGAACATAAATCCGCCCATAATGGGAGTGCCTTGCTTATCCTTGTGCCACGCAGGACCCTTCTCATATATAGTCTGACCGAAATGTATTTTTTTAAGCAGCGGAATAAGAAAAATTCCCATTACCGCAGAAATTGCAAACGCTGTCAGCGCAACGATAATATTTATCCAGAACGGCATAATTTTGATCTCCCGTTTAACAATCTTTATAGAATTCGTCTATTATTTCCTCAAGATGAACGCCTCTGCTTCCCTTGAAAAGCACGATGTCGTTAGGTTTCAGCTTGAATTTAAGGAAGTTGAGCACCTTCTGCTTTTCCTCGGAATAGCCTGCGTGCATACCAAGCTCGTCGGCACGCTCGGCGATATTCTTCGATTCCTTTCCGTAGCATACCAGCAGGTCAACTCCCTTGCTTACCACATATTCGCCTATTTCACGGTGGTATTCGGGGGATTTTTCTCCCAGTTCAAGCATATCTCCAAGAACGGCAACTCTTCTTCCGCCGTCCTTGGGGGTCATATCGCAGAGCATATTTATTGCCGCCTTCATAGAAGTAGGTGAAGCGTTGTAGCAGTCTATGAGCAAGGTCTGCTGTCCTCGTTTCTGTATATGCTGGCGCAGATCATCCGACTGGTAGCCGCTGAGCATTTCCGCAGCCGCAACAGGGTCGGAGCCTGCCGTTACAGCAACGGTTATGGCGGCAAGAGCGTTGTAAATGTTATGGTCGCCGATGCAGAAAAGGCTCACATCGGTTATCATCTCGCCGTTGTGGTAAACGTTGAAGTATATACGGTCGTCAAACTTCCGTATATCGTCTGCAATAAAGTCGCAGTCCTTGTTTTCTATGCCGTAGGTGATGACCTGACGGTAGCCTTCGTACTCGTCTCTCGCCTGACGGAGCATAGGGTCGTCACCGTTGAGGATAAGGGGAGCTTTTCTGTCTGCGCCCTTTAAGATCTCCAGCTTTGCTTCAAGGATACCCTCCTGAGAGCCCAGCTTTTCAATGTGGGAATAACCGATGTTTGTAATAAGGCAGATAGTGGGGTGGGCAGTTCTTGACAGCTTTTCTATCTCGCCGAAATCGGACATTCCCATTTCGATAACTGCGGCGGTGCAGCTTGTATTGAGCTTGAGGAGCGTGAAGGGCAGACCTATCTCGTTATTGTGGTTTCCCTCGGTCTTGTAAACGCTGTGGTCGGCAGAAAGAGCAAGTGCCGTCATATTTTTTGTGGTAGTCTTGCCAACGCTGCCCGTAATTCCCACAAGCACGGGGTCAAATTTCATTCGGAAGTAATGAGCTAGGTCAAGGAGCGCCTTTCTTGTGTTCTTTACAACAAGGCAGGGAGTGCCTTCAACGGTATGTTCGGTTATGGCAAAGGCTGCTCCGTTGCGTACAGCCTGCGCCGCAAAGTCGTGACCGTCGAAGTGTTCGCCCTTTATGGCAATGAAAACGCCGTTTTTCTTTGCTGTACGGGTGTCGGAGAAAATATCGTCGGCATAGAAGGAGGAATTAAGGTTTCGCATACCCTGAGGCTTGCCGTTTACAGCGTCGATAAGCTCGGTAACGGTTATCTTTTCGTGCAGCTCGGTGTTGAAGGCAGGCTTTTTGTAATTCCGCATTATTTCCGCAACTATCTCACGCTCGTCAAAGTGGATATGAACATTGTTAGCCAGTATCTGATAATCCTCGTGACCTTTTCCTGCAAGAACGATGGTGTCGCCCTTTTCCGCAATGGCAATGGCACGTTTTATAGCCGCACGGCGGTCGGTTATCCTTATATAAGGCTTTAAGCCTGAAAGACCTGCCGTTATCTCGTCAATAATAGCGTCGGGGTCTTCGTTTCGGGGGTTATCGGAGGTGACAACCAGCAGGTCGGAGTATTTTTCCGCCGCCTGAGCCATAAGAGGGCGCTTTGTGCGGTCACGGTCGCCGCCGCAGCCGAAGAGGCAGATAAGCCTGCCATTTGTGTGTGCCTTTATGTTGGGCAGCATATTTTCCAAAGCGTCGGGGCTGTGTGCATAGTCGCAGACAACGAGGAAGCCTCTTTCGGAGGTAAGTATCTCGCAGCGACCCTTTACGCCCTTGCATTTCCCGAGGGACAGAATAGCGTCGTTTATTCCCACTCCCGATTTGAGGCAGGCTACAATTGCCGCAAGAGCGTTTGAAACGTTGTATTCGCCTATCATATTGAGGGTAACGGGGAAGCTCTTGCTGTTTACGGAGATCCAGAACTTTGTTGAAGCGCCTGAGCTTCTTATTTTGTCCGCCTTGACCTCTGCGCCGGCGTGAAGACCGTAGGAAATGCGCTCGCAGCCTGCGTTTTCAATGTCGTTCCAGAGCCTTATGCCGTAATCGTCGTCAATGTTGATGATGGCAGTCTTACAATGCTCGGTGAACAGCTTTTTCTTTGCGTCATAGTAGTTTTCCATTGTCAGGTGGTAGTCAAGGTGATCCTGAGTAAGATTGGTGAAAACGGCAATATCGAAAACTGCAGGACCTATCCTGTTCTGGTCAAGGGCAAAGGAGGACACCTCCATAACAACGGTGTCGCAGCCGTTCTTCATCATCTCGTACCAAATGCTGTAAAGCTCGTAAACACGGGGAGTTGTAGGGGTGGACTGGTCGGAATTGAAGGGCTTTCCGTTGATAAGAACGCCCGTTGTGCCGATAAAGCCCACCTTTCTGCCGTGGTCGGAGAGAATGTCTTTTATAAGTGTAGCCATGGTGGTCTTGCCGTTGGTTCCCGTTATGCCGATGAGCTTCAGATGCTTTTCGGGGTGGCTGAACCAAGCGGCGCAGAGCAGACCGTAGAATTTTCTTGTATCCTCTGCGATTATCTGCCTTTTAAGTCCCAGGTCATGGTCGGCAACAACGCACAGAGCACCCTTTTCAAGCATTTCCTCTGCGGCGGAGTGTCCGTCAAACTTTGTTCCTTTAACGCATATGAAGATATAGTTCTCCTTTACCTCTTCCGTGTTGTCGGTAATGCCTTCAACTACTGCGGAAGAGTCGGAAAAACAAACCTTTGCGTGCATCGACTTTGAAACGTCGTCAAGAAGCTCGCCTAATCTCATAAAAAACCCTCCAAAAATACGGGTCTGTTAACCCTCGTCCTTGATAATGAATACGACCTCGATGATCGTGCCTTTTGGAACAATGCAGCCCTCGCCGTAATTCTGGCTGTATGCAACGGCTCCCGCATGGCTTGAAGCACCGTCACCTGCCTTGAAGTTAAGGTCGTGCTGTGTAAGTATCTCGTTAACGTCCGAAAGGGAATAGCCTATAATGTTCGGAACGGTGGTGTAGTCTGTTTCGTAGTCCTTGTCGGTGTAAAGTATGACCTTTCCGCCTCGCCGCAGAGAGCTTCCTCTGGACGGTATCTGTGCCGCAACGGTCTCTCCCTCGCCGATAACGGAATATTTAAGTCCGAGAGCTTCAAGAGTTGCGCCTGCGGCTTCGATTGTCTGACCTTCAACGGAAGGAATGGTAATGCCAAGCTCCTCCAGCTCGTCTTCGGTGTATTCGGGATAGTAGCCAAGGTAGGGGAGCGCTTCTTTAAAGGTGTTGGAAACTACGGGGCAGGCAACAACGCTTCCGTAGTACATAAGAGAACCGTTCTGATCCCTTGCGTTAGGCTCATCGAGCATAACAAGCATGATTATTTCGGGATCGTCAGCAGGGGCAAATCCGCAGTAGGAGGAAACATAAAGATTGTCGTTGCCCGTTTCGTTGCTCTTGTCGATCTTCTGAGAGGTACCCGACTTGCCGCCGATAGCGTAGCCCTTTATGTAAGCGTTTGAGCCGCCCTTTGTGTTTACGACCGATTCAAGCACCTCACGCATTTTTGCGGAGGTCTCTTCGGAAATGACCTGACGTTTTACAGAGGTTTCGGTGGTTTTTATAACGTTGCCGTTGGTGTCAACTATCTTGCTGACAACGTGGGGAGTAACGAGGTAGCCGCCGTTTACCACCGCAGCGTAAGCGGTTATCATCTGAATGGGAGTGATCTTGTTGGTCTGACCGAAGGAACAGGACGCAAGCTCAACGGGACCCATATTTGCTGTGCTGACATAAAGGCTGTCCGTTTCTCCGGGAAGGTCTATACCCGTTGGCTCGGTGAAGCCGAAGGCCTTGAAGTAGTCAAAGAATTTTGTTCCGCCAAGCGCCTGACCTATCTGAATGAAAGCAGGGTTGCAGGAGTTTGTCATAGCGGTGGTGAAGTCCTGTGTTCCGTGGGAATAGGTGGACCAGCAGTGTATTGTTGTGTCCACTACCAGTATGGACTGATTGCAGGTAAAGGTGGAATCAAGGGTTATAGCACCTTCTTCAAGCGCCGCCGAGCCGGTAATTACCTTGAATACGGAGCCGGGGAAATAAAGCTCGGTGATAGCCTTGTTTTTCCACTGCTGCTCACGGCGCGCGGCGTATTCCTCGTCATATTCCTCGGTGCCTTCAAGTCCTTCAAGGTAAGCTATGTCCTTTGGAGCGTATATGGAGTTTCTGTCGTTAAGGTCAAAGCCGGGGGTGCTTGCCATTGCCAGCACAGCACCGGTGTTAACGTTCATGATTATTGCGCAGGCACGGTTCTGAACGTCGTTTTCCTCAACAGCCTGTTCAAGATATTTCTCCGCATAATACTGGAGGGTCATATCAAGGGTAAGGTAAACGGAGTTGCCGTCCTGAGCATCATAAATTTTATCGTTTTTGTAAGGCATTTCGTTGCCCTGAGCGTCCGTTGCGGAGATTATCTTTCCGTCAACGCCCTTTAAGTAGTCGTTGTAATAGGCTTCAACGCCGTAAATGCCATCGCCCTCGTAGTTTGTGAAGCCGATAACTGCGGCTGCAAGCTCACCCTGAGGGTAATAGCGCTTTGTGTCTACCTCCGTATAGATAAGGTCGCCCAGATTTTCATCGTCCGCACGGCTAAGTATCTTGTCTGCAACGGGTTTTTCTATGGATTTTGCAACGCATGACCACCTGGAGTTAGTGTTCTTGAATTTTTCCTTTATTTCCTCTGCGGTAACGTTGTCAAGCTCTTCGGTAAGTATTGTTATGCAGGCGTCAAGCATACGCTGATATTCTGTCTTTCCCGTTTCGGAGGAAACGTTGACGTTGTCCTTTTCCGCAAGACGGTTAGGGTTTATGATAATGGAGTAGACCGTTGCGGACTGGGCAAGTATCTTGCCGTTAGAGTCGTAAATGCTGCCTCTGTTGGCGTTGACAATGGTGCTGCCGAACTGGTTTTCGTTAGCCATTGCCTGATATTTTGCGCTGTCGGTGACAGAGGTCTTGAACAGATTAACGATTATCCATGCGGCAAACGCAAGCAGAACGGCAAGAACAACAACGTTCAGCTTTCTTTTCATCGAATTGGTAGGGCTGCAGGACACGGCGGTACTCCTTTCTTTATCATCAAGGCAACACCGCACAATTAACGACTGCCGCCTTTGCCGCACATCTGCTTGCAGATTGTCCGTCATATTGCACCAAAACTCCTTGACATACGACAGTATGCCTGCGTCGTTTTGATACAATCTGACGAAAAATCTGACTGCGCATCTGCACGGCAATAATTATGCGGTTTTGCCTTAAGCAAAATTTGGGTTGCACCGGAAGGACGGGAAGTTCCCCCTTGCTGTACAACCCTCTTTTAATAGTATTTCCTTATCCTCTCAGATATTCCACAAAATCCTCGAAAGCGTGCTTTATCCTTACGAACAGATTGTCGCTGTTGTCGGGAATATCCACTACGTTCCCGTTTTCAAGGCTTAAATATTCTATCTGTGATTTATCCAGCTTCTGCATACCGAGAACGTTGACAGCGTATTCCTCAACGGATTTAAGAGCGGATTTGCTTTCTATCTCCGTCTGCATACGGACGTTTTCGCTGCGGAGAATATCAACATATTTGGTCTCGGCGCTTATTTCTGAGTGTATAGCGGCGTTTTCCACCTTGCCGTAGATAACAAGACCGAGCAAAAGTCCTGCAGCAAGCGCAAGAACGATTATTCTCGGAGCGGAGCCTGCGGCCTCGGGCTTTGCCTTGCGCACCTTTATTTTTGTCTTTTCGTCCGAAGTCAGCTTCGGAGCGGCGTTTTCATATTTTGAAAGATCGTATGCGAGACTTCCTTTACTCATTTTTATAATTCCTTCTTTTGTTCGTTTAAAGTTTCTCTATGATTCTGAGCTTTGCACTGCGGCTTCTGTTGTTTACCGCAAGCTCTTCTTCGGAGGCTTCAATAGGCTTGCGGTTTACAAGCCTTCCTCTCGGCTTCTTTCCGCATACGCATTGAGGAAAATCGGGGGGACAGGTGCAGCCTGTGCAGAAACTTGCAAATCTCTGCTTCACTATCCTGTCCTCAAGGGAGTGGAAGGTGATAATGCAGAATCTTCCGCCCGGTTTAAGCATATCAAAGCCGTCGTCAAGGGCTTTGTCCAACTCGTCAAGCTCGCAGTTTACAGCGATCCTTATTGCCTGAAAGGTCTTTTTGCAGGGGTTCTTTTCCCTGCGGAACCTTGCCGGGATCGACTCACGGACTATATCCGCAAGCTCGGAAGTGGTTTCAATAGGCTTTATTTCTCTCTTTTTTATAATAGTATCGGCAATTTTACGGGAGAATTTCTCTTCACCGTATTCCCAGAGTATCCTGCTCAGTTCCTCATAGGAGCTGTTGTTTACAATATCTCTTGCGGAAACGCCGCTTTGTGACATTCTCATATCAAGGGGAGCATCGCTGTGGTAGGAAAACCCTCTTTCGGCGGTGTCAAGCTGATGTGAGGACACTCCAAGGTCAAGCAGTATGCCGTCAGCCTCCGAAACACCTTCTGCGTCTGCAAGAGCCTTCATATCGGAAAAGTTGCCTTTCAGCACCTTTGCGTTGTAGGGCGCAAGCCGTTCCGAAGCGGCTGCGATCGCATCCGGGTCACGGTCTATGCCAAGGAGCAGACCGCCGTTTGTGAGCCGTTTGGCTATTTCGCAGGAATGTCCCGCTCCGCCGCAGGTACCGTCTATATAAATACCATCGGGCTTAATGTCAAGCCCTTCGATACATTCGTCAAGCATAACGGAAACGTGTGAAAAACTCATTGCGGCAGTCCTTTCTTAAAATGCAATGTCTGCAAGAGCGTCGGAAAGCATTTCTTCGGAAATAGCGCCGCTCATTTCGTTGAAACGTGCTGAATCCCAGATTTCCGCCCTGTTTATAACGCCGAGAACGGTAACGTCCTTGGTGAGTCCGGCATATTCTCTCAGATTTTGAGGAATAAGGATACGTCCCTGCTTATCAGGCTCAACGGGGCAGGCTCTTACAATGAAAAGCTTGGCAGATTTTGCCTTCTCACCCGTCAGAGTGCGGAGCTTTTCGGTAAAGTTTTCCCATTCTTCCTCGGAAAATACATAAAGGCAGTTGTCAAGACCGATTGTGACGATAAAACTTAGCCCAAGACGCTCTCTCAGCTTAGTGGGGAACGCCATACGGCCTTTTGCGTCAATTGTATGTTCATAAGTACCCATTAAAGAAGCGCTTGCCAAGTTTTACACCGCCTTTCCGCATTGCATTGTTGAAAACAAACTGTCGAAAAAACGCATAAACAGCTGATTTATACGATTTTCCACCGTTTTCCCGTATATGTGGGGAAGAAGTTTTCCACATCATGTGGAAAACTATGTTGAAAGTTCACCACTTATCACCACTTTTATGGTCTCCTTCACCACTTTAATGATATTATACACCATTCCTTTGGATTTTGCAACCAAAACAAAAAAAACGCAAAGAAATAAATTAAAAAATTTTCCGCCCCGTTTAGTGCAAATTTACCAATGAACAAAAGTTCCGAAAATTTGTTTGTGTGCGGTTTTTGTAGGATAAAATAAGAAAATGCCGCTATATATAAAAAATAAACAAAAACACTTCACAAAATGCTTGTAAATATGTAATTACTCACAGTTGAAATTACTGCGTACTATATTATATAATTAAAGTGTAAGCATTCGCCATTCCATTTGATTGTACGGCACAAATTAAGTGCAGGAAGGTTTAAACCGAAATGTTAAAGGCTATTGGTTCAAAAGCTGACCTTGAAAGCGAGGACAGCACTTTTCACTATCTTATTGCAGATCTTCTCGACAGCGATGTTGTCCAGGAGATGAAAAACTATACCCACCACGGCAATACGACCTGTTTTCAGCATTGTCTGAACGTTTCATACTATAATTATAAGCTCTGCAAGCTGTTTTCCCTTAACGAAAGAGCAGGCGCAAGAGCAGGCTTGCTTCACGACCTGTTTCTTTACGACTGGCATACATATCAGCCCCCCAAGGGAGAAAGGCTCCACGGCTTCACCCACGCAAAGAAAGCCCTTGAAAACGTGAAAAAGAACTTTTACGTTTCCGACCTTGAGAGCGACATTATAGAGAAGCATATGTTTCCCTTGAATCTGTTTTCACTGCCCAGATACCGTGAGACCCTTGTTATCGTCTTTACGGATAAGCTGTGCGGAATTATGGAGGTAGCGGCTTACAGAAAAATGGTAATAAGCAGCTTCTTTAAGCGCAGATTCGGCAAGGCAAAGGCTGATACATAATTGATTTGAAAAAAAATTAAACCGCAGATATGACCGTCTGCGGTTTTACTTTTTTCTTGGGCGTACACGGCAGATATACTTAGACCCATATAAAGGAAAATTTGAAAATGCTTTCTTAACAAAATGCAAAAATTTTTGCAAAATTACCCGGGAAACAAGACTGCGCAAAACAGCAAAAAATACCGCCAAACCACGCAGGCAAGCCAATGCAACCGATAGTTGCGGAAGAAAAAATATGAATTTTTCCAAATGCAAACCAGAATTGGTTGTCACAAGGCACGGAATATGTTATACTTTGTTATGACATAGAAAAGCCGCCCTTTTTGCTTGACATTCGGCTGATTTATGGAAATATCGGGATAGTGACGCTTTGAGCGTATAATTAGGAGTGGTGAAATGAACGTTGAAACTGCAAACAGGCTTCAGATGCTTAGAAAGAAAAACGGTTACTCCCAGGAGGAGCTTGCCGAAAAAATAGGAATATCAAGACAGGCGGTGTCAAAGTGGGAGCGTGCCGAGGCTTCTCCCGATACAGATAATCTTATTCTGCTTGCAAGGCTGTACGGCGTGACCCTTGACGAGCTTTTAAAGACGGACAGCGTACCAATGCCCGACAGCGAGGGTATCTCTCTGCGCAAGGAGGACTATGCAGGCGGAGAATACAGCCGCCCTTACGTTGATGATGACGGGGAGATCTACCCCGGCGGACGTCCTTCCGTTTCCGGCGGAGATGTGAGCGGTTCTTATTCCGAACCTCAGGGCGCACCCGGAGCGGCTTACGGCGAAGCTGCAAAGGAAAGCTCGGCACAGTCCCCACAGGCTGACGGTAACTCGGAACAGCCGCAGCAGAACGGAACTGCCGCAGGCTTTATAAAAAGCGTGGCAGGCTTTACTGTAAACGTAACAAAACAGGCTATAGATACCACAGCAAAGGCACTTTCCGAAGCTGACGGAAAAATGAAGAACGGCGAAAGCCTTGAAAATGCAGTTGAAAGCAGCTTTGAAAAGCATTTTGAGAATTTCGGCAAGAACTTTGAAAATATGGACAAGAGCTTTGAAAATTTTGATAAGAAGTTTGAAAATATCGGGAAAAACATAGACAAAGAAATGGAAAAAGCCTTTGACAATTTTGCAAAAATGCCGGGAGAAAATGCAAAAAGCGGAAAACCCGAACAAAAAAGCAAGCATAAAGAGCCTGCAACGCTGCTTGACAAGCTGTTTCCGCTTATTGTAGCCTGTGTTTTTCTCGCAGCCTGCGCTGTACATCTTGCTCACCCAATGTGGATGATATTCTTTGCAATACCCGTGTATTATATTTGGGTCAACGCCTTCCGCAAGTTCCGCAGGGGCGAAAAGAGCTTCGGCGAGGCTTTTATCGGTTTTGTTGACGGGGCGCTGCCTATCGGTGTAACGTTCCTGTTCCTTGCTTCGGGATTTATGTTCGGATATTGGCAGTTCATATGGACAATATTCTTCCTTATCCCCATTTACTATACGGGCAAGGAGGCAATAAAAAAGCGCAATCTGCTGATATTCTGCTACCCTGTACTGGCGGTATGGGCGTATATATTCTGCGGTTTCCTTTTTAACTGGGTATGCGGACTTATCTTCCTTATGACCATACCTTTTTATTACATCATCATCGACCATTTGCAGAAAAAGAGTAAAAAATAAACATTTTCCCTGTTTTTTTGCGGTTATTTTCAAAATATGCAGTGTTTTTTTATTTTCAAAATATGCAGTGTTGGTATTGACTTACACGGGGAATAATGCTATAATGTATAACATAATAGAATAATGCCTTATCAAGAGTGGCGGAGGAACTGGTCCTGTGAAGCCCGGCAACCTAATTGCAAATGGAAGTTTGTCAGAAAAGGTGCTAAATCCTGCGGTGAAAATCCGAGAGATGAGGAATTTGTTTAAAATTCGCAGCGCTTGAAAGGTATCTTTCGGGCGCTTTTGTTTTTTGATACTAATTTCAAATCGTTCTATAGACAAAGCCGACAGATAGAATAATCCAAGTCAAGGAAGGAGACCGCAGGAAGGCTTGATGCCTTTCAAGGGAGCCAGACGCAGAATTGGATTATTATAGCCGAGGATTTGTCTATAGGTTGATTTGGAATTAGTATAAATAAGGAGGAGTTTAAAATGGCAAAGAAATTATTTACTTCGGAATCCGTTACCGAGGGTCATCCCGATAAGATCTGCGACCAGATCTCAGACGCCGTTCTTGACGCAATACTTGAACAGGATCCCATGGGCAGAGTTGCCTGCGAGACCTGCACCACAACAGGTATGGTAATGTGCATGGGCGAGATAACAACGCAGTGCTATGTTGATATACCAAAGATAGTCCGTCAGGTGGTGATAGACATCGGCTACGACCGTGCAAAATACGGCTTCGACGGTCACACCTGCGCAGTTATACAGTCCATTGACGAGCAGTCCTCGGATATTGCAATGGGCGTTGACGAGGCTCTTGAACATAAAAACGGCGAAAAAGCCGATGATTTCCTTACGGGCGCAGGAGATCAGGGAATGATGTTCGGCTATGCCTGCAACGAAACGCCGGAGCTTATGCCAATGCCGATTTCTCTTGCTCATAAGCTGGCTAAGAAGCTGACGGAGGTGCGTAAGACGGGTGTTATCCCCTACCTCAGACCCGACGGAAAAACTCAGGTCACTGTGGAATATGACAATGACAAGCCGGTAAGAGTTGACACCGTAGTCGTGTCCACACAGCACGCTCCCGAGGTAACACTTGAAAGAATAAGAGCGGATATTATCGAAAAGGTGATAAAGCCCGTTATTCCCGAGGAGCTTCTTGTTGATACGAAATACTTTGTCAACCCCACAGGACGTTTCGTAATAGGCGGACCTCAGGGCGACAGCGGACTTACGGGAAGAAAGATAATCGTTGATACCTACGGCGGATATGCCCGTCACGGCGGCGGAGCGTTCAGCGGCAAGGACCCCACAAAGGTTGACAGAAGCGCAGCATATGCGGCAAGATACGTTGCAAAGAATATAGTTGCGGCAGGACTTGCAGACAAGTGCGAAATTGAGATAGCATATGCAATAGGCGTAGCCGACCCTGTTTCCGTGCTTGTAGACACCTTCGGAACGGGCAAGGTGTCCGATGAAAAGCTGTCGGAAGCGGTAACAAAGGTGTTTGACCTTCGTCCTGCGGCAATAATCCATGACCTTGACCTGCGTAAGCCCCAGTACAGACAGCTTGCGGCATACGGACATATGGGACGTGAGGATTTAGGCGTTGCATGGGAGAAAACAGACAGAACACAGGCATTGCTTAATGCGGTAAAGTAAGAAAACAGCGAAGCGATAATGGGATTCCAAAGGGACGAGTCCCTTTGGCGAGGGTCAAGGGGCGAGGAGCCCCTTGTCGCTCTCCGCAGAGAGCGAAACACCCCTAAAAGTAGGGCATACAGCAAAGTAACAGCAAAAACAGCAAAGCAGCGATTAACAAGGCGCAATTCACATCAGAAAGCGGAACCAAGTAAGGTTTGATATAACATTAAACCTGCGGAACCGACTATGTGAATTGCGCCTATTCTTACATATCACAACAAAGTCACCCTCGCAGGAAAATATATTGAGCGGAGCGAAATGTATTTTTCTGCGACATAACAAACTTTATACTAAACACCATTTAAAATTTGGAAAAAATCAAGCCGACAATCTTGCATATAGTGGATTTCGGCGCAGATTTTTTCCTGTATTTTATTGGTGTTTAGTATTAGTGCCGTTGCCCCGACAAAGCTTGTTGAACCTCACCAAAATCGTTGAACCACGGGCGCACAATGTGTCCCTACAGAAAAAATGTGAAAAAATGCTGATTTTGTGAGGAAAACCAATGCCATAGTTTGCCGTGTCGGATAAAATGCACATCGCTCCGCTCTGTACATTTTATCCGAGGGATACTTTGTTTATACGAGATAGAATAGGCGCAATTCACATTAATCGTTTCCGCAGGTTTTGTGTTATACAAAACTTTATTCGGTTTCGCTTTTTAATGTGAATTGCGCCTTTGGGTTTATTACTTTGTTGATTTTAACGCAGCTTTGCATTATGCCTTAGTTTAGGGGATTTCGCTCTCTGCGGAGAGCGACAATGGGACGCTGTCCCCTTGACCCCTGCCACCCTTTGAAAAGCGTGGACGTAAACTTTATTCTGCTGCCGCAGGTAATACTTTAGTTGTCTTCCGGATGATTTTTCCTGTACCCAAGATAGCTTTCCAGAATGATCACCGCTGCAACTGCATCCACAACATTCTTGCGCTTCTTTCCTCTTACGTTAGTCTCGTTAAGATAATTGTGCGCCGAGACCGTTGTACAGCGCTCGTCCCACATTTTATGGGGGATTCCCGATAATTCCGTTACAAGCTCCGCAAATTTTTCGCACTTCTCCGCACGTTCGCCAACGGTACCGTTCATATTTTTCGGATAGCCTACCACGATAAGCTCCGCTTTTTCGCTTTTGGCATACTCCGCAGTCTTTTCTGCACATTTTTCAAAGTTATATTCGTGTACCACCGTCAGCGGAGAAGCCAGAAACTCGCTTTTATCGCATACGGCAAGTCCCGTCCTGCTGTCTCCGAAGTCCACGGACATTATTTTCAAGTTATATCACTTCTTTTCGTCATATTTGCTCCAGCGTGAGAACGCAAGAGTGGAAAGCTCATGGGGAAGATGTGAGCTGTCGTTTTTGTATATGATAGTGGGGGCAAGGTCGTCGTCATACTCGATAAGGGAAACTGCGGTGTTGTCCGACCAGCCTACCTCCGAAAGTCCGTCGGGGGAGCCGAACTCCGCAAAGCTGAGATAATTCCGCAGAGCGCAGCCGTGGGAAACTATTACAACGGTCTTGCCCCTGTTTTTGTCAGCAATATCCGTAACGGCGGCTTTCATACGGTTATAAACCTCCGTCATGGTCTCGCCGCCCTCTATTTCAAAGGCTTTCATGTTGTTCTTCCATGTGTCGTGTTCTTTGGGGTATTTTTCGGCGATCTCCGTCCACTTTCTGCCCTCCCACACGCCGCCGTTTATCTCAATAAGGCGCTCGTCCTTTATTATGGGCAGCTTAAGCCTGCTGTTCACAGCTTCGGCGGTTTTCATTGTGCGGATAAGGGGGCTTGAATAAATAACGTCATAATCTACCGTTTTAAAGCGTTCCGCAAGTTTTTCAAGCTGCTTTGCGCCCTTTTCGGAAATGTCGCAGTCTATCCTGCCCTGAAAGAACTCCAGGACATTGCCCATAGCCTCTGCGTGACGGACAAAATATATTCTTGTCATTTGTGTAACCTCTGCTTTTTTAAAGTGGAATTTTTAATTAAAAGTGGAATTGAGAAAGTTTGAAGAGTGGAGAGTGAAGAGTGAAGTTGTTTTAATGTAAAAGGTTGGAAGTGAAAATATAGTGTCGGTAATGAAGATAATTGTAAAAATCCGCCGCGTTAATTTCGCATTCCGCATTAAAAAAGCAACTTCACTCTTAACTCTTCACACTCCAAACTTCCCGAATTACCACGGTTTAACCGCTCCGACAATATCGGAAATACTGTTAAGGTGGTTGTCTGCAACATACTTTTCAAGCCCCTCGATTATCTTAACAGGAGCAAGAGGGTCGGAGAAGACAGCTGCGCCTACCTGTACCGTTGAAGCGCCTGCCATCATCATTTCAACTGCGTCCTCCCATGTGGAGATGCCGCCCATGCCGCATACGGGTATCTTGACCGCATTTGCTACCTGCCATACCATTCTTACGGCAACAGGGAACACCGCAGGACCCGAAAGTCCGCCTACGTTGTTGTGAAGAACAGGACGCTTGGTTTTTATATCGATTCTCATTCCCAGAAGCGTGTTTATAAGGGAAACTGCGTCTGCACCCTCGGCTTCAACTGCCTTGGCGATATCTGCAATGTTTGTAACGTTGGGGGAAAGCTTTATCGTAATAGGCTTTTTGGTAGCCGCTCTTACTATTTTTGTAATGGAAGCCGCACCCTCGCAGCTTACGCCGAATGCCGCTCCGCCTGCCTTGACGTTGGGGCAGGAAATGTTTACCTCTATCATATCAACATCGGTGCTGTCCAGCTTTTCCGCAACTTCACGGTAACCCTCGGCGGTGGAGCCTGCCATATTTGCGATAATTACCGTGTCCTTTGTTTTAAGGTAAGGCAGCTCGTGGGCAATAAAATGGTCAATGCCCGGATTCTGCAGACCTACGCTGTTGAGCATACCCGAGGGAGTTTCCGCAATTCTCGGGGGAAGATTGCCCGTGCGGAGCTTTTCGGTAGTGCCCTTTACGGAAATTCCGCCCAGCCTTGACAGAGGGTAGAATTCTTCGTATTCCTTGCCGTAGCCGAAGGTTCCCGAAGCAGGGATAACGGGGTTTTTGAAGTCCACCCCTGCAAAATTTACAGCCAGCTTATTCATCGAAAATTACCTCCTCTGCGTTAAATACGGGACCGTCCTTGCAAACGTGAGCGTAATACTCCTCGCCGTCACGGATAGTTCTGCAGGCGCAGACAAGACAAGCGCCTATTCCGCAGCCCATTCTTTCTTCAAGTGATACCTGACACTTTATCCCGTTTTCCTTTGCAATTTCAACTATCCTGCGGAGCATAACGCCCGGACCGCAGGCATAGATAACATCGGGCTTTTCTGCGGCAACAGCTTCCTTCAAAGCGTCGGTAACGAAGCCCTTTCTTCCTGCGGAGCCGTCGTCGGTGCAGAGTATGGTTTTGGCGCCCGTGTCGGCAAAATCTTTTTGGAGAATAACCGCAGCAGCGTTTCTGAAACCGCTTATGACCCTTGCATTGCCGCCGAAATGCTCTGCTACTGCAAGCATAGGGGGATTGCCTATTCCGCCGCCTACGATAACGGCTTTTTTGCCAAGGTCAAGGTCAAAGCCCCGTCCGCCGAGGGGAGCAATAATGTCTATCAGTCCGCCCTCGGGTATCTGTGAAAGCTCCTTTGTGCCGTTGCCTCGCACCTCAAAAATAATGCGGAGAGTGCCTTTTTCCTTGTTTATGCTGCATATGGAAATAGGTCTGCGGAGCATAAAGCCCTCCGCCTTTATGTTAACGAACTGTCCCGGCTGCGCAATTGCCGCAACATCGGGGCAGAGAATTGTCATATCGTAAATTTCCTTAGCTATTGCCGTTTTTGAAATAACGGGATAGCTGCCTTGTGTGTATTTCATTAACTTTCCTCCTGACTGTTGGTATAAAAGCAATCCTGTTCCCATGTTATCGGATTATTGTCAATATAACTGCTGATTTCTTCATACGATTTTTTGTTTCTGATAATATGGTCGTGAAAGGATTTTTGCCATATTGAAAAACCAATAGTTTTTGTTACATATTCTTTCATCTGTTTTACGATCAAAGAAATTGTAGGGGCGCACATTGTGCGCCCGCTTTTGTCGCACATTTCCGAATCTCCGATGAACAATATTATGTGGATGTGATTTGGCATTATAACATAGTTGTCGACCCAGACATTAGGGTGATACACCGAAATGTTCAGAATAGATTTTTCCACGGCTTTTCCATATTCGGTCAAGTGTATGCTTTTCCACGGGCGCACACTGTGCGCCCCTACATTATCCCAAAAATAGTTCTGTCTGTTTTGTGTGCATATGGTAATGAAGTAAGCACCGTTTGACGAATAATCAAATCCGTTTAATCTGTTTGGTTTTCTTGTTGGAAGCATAAATACTTTTCCTTATTATAACACAATATTAGGAAACCCGTCAACCAAGATCCCTGCCTTGTACAGAACCGCAAAGCTCACCGCCGCACCTATGGTCAGAACTATTGCCATAAATAACATAAAATGGGTGTAATCTTTGAAGCGCTTGCTTATAAAAATGTAAATTGCCCAGCCGATAAAGGTACCGAGGGTGTTAAGGATAAGGTCGTCAATGTCGGAAAAACCCATTGCAAAGGCGTACTGCATCACCTCAATAAAAAGGCTTAAAATCAGCCCGTAAGCCACCGATTCACGGTCAAATCCCGAAATAAGCGGCAGCATTAACCCGAAGGGCAGAAAAAGCAGCACATTCCCTGCAAAATTCTCAACAAGCCGCACAGGGGACATATTCTGTATCATTGTGTATGCGTTTTTGAACGGGATAAGGCTTACCTGCCTATCTTTAAGGAAAAACGCCGAGCCAAGGTCGGAAAGGGGCGCATATTTGAACAGGGTAAATCTGAAAAGGGCAAGCAGGTACACAACAAACAGTACGGTTAAAACTCCCCTTAACAGCTTTACTTTTCTAATTTCTTCCATTGCACACCTCAATGCCTTTTTATGCCTTTAGGACATTCCTGCTCTCTGTAAAAATCGTCGCTGTCGGGAAGGTCAAGACCTTCCGTTGCAAGTCCGTCCATAGCGTTTTCTTCAAGGTTTATTTTAAGTGCTTCTTCGCTCATTGCCTTGTTTTTGGCAAACCATTCTTCCGTTTCTGTCTTATCTGCGGCGGCGTTGCCCATTTGTCCGGGAGTTTCCGGCAGGGGTTCTGCAACATTTTCAACGGGTCTGTCCATTTCGGAGAAATATTCCGCAGGCTTGTTCTCCTTCAGCCACTTTTCACGCATTTTTACATAGTGTGAACGCCTGAAATAGTGTATCGCAAGGTTAAATGAGGGGAAACCCTCCTGGGTCACAAGATAATCAAGCTCCTTGTACCCTCTCAGCGTAAAATCGTTGAGCCAGAAGCCTGCAATGCCGTAAATTATGAACGGGAATATGAACCACCATGCCATATCGTCAAACACGCCAAGTCCTGCAGCAATGCCTACTGCGGCAAAAAGCGGATAAACAACGCTCAATATTCTTCCGCAGGGTCTTATATGGAATGTATTTGCGAAAAACGACAGGAAAAATACAATTGCGGACAGGGGCAGAACGATGAGCCAGCCTGTGGTGTGGTAAGGTATAACGCTGTGTTCGCTATTGAATATCGTTTCCGTAACCTTTGAAAGTGCGGCGGAGGCAAGAGTGGTAGTAAGACGGTAGGTAAATCCCAGCAATGAGATATAGGTCAGCGCTGCGCCGGAGATAAGACCGAAAAGCTGAGAGTTTCTGAACCATCTTAGAGCCGCTCTCATCCGCTCGCCGTTCATTTCCATGTTCTGGTCTCTTAAAAAGGTCGAATCAAGCTTCCATTCATTGTTTTCCATATTTATGTCACCCCTTGTTTATCAGAATGTGGAATTTGGAACGTGGAATTAGTATTATAGTGTCGGCTGCGCCGATTGATTTATAAAAGGTGACTGCTGCAATAAATTCATTGCTCTTTGCAGCAGCCACCTCCGTTTAAATATTAAAACAATTCCACTTTCAACTTTGAAATCAGATCTTTGTAATGTCAACCATTTCAATATCGTCAATATTTTTGCCCATTGCAAGAATATCCGCAACAGCATTTGCCGTGTCAATGGCAGTAAGACAGCAGATAGAACGCTCAACGGTCTTGCGGCGTATCTTTACGCTGTCAAGAGCGGGAAGTCTGCCCTTTGCTGAGGTGGAGATAACATAGTCTATCTTGCCCTCGTCAAGGAGCGTCATAACGTTGGGCGCTTCTTCCGAAACTCTGCGGACAACGTTTGCGGCTATCATATTCTTGTTGAGAACGGAAGCCGTGCCGCTTGTTGCATAAATGGTAAAGCCAAGGCGTTCAAATTTTTCCGCAACGTAGAGAATTTCCTGCTTGTCGGTGTCACGGACTGTAATAAGCACACCGCCGCCTTTTTTAGTGCGAAGGTCGTAGCCTGCGCCCACAAGTCCCTTGTAAAGTGCGTCCTCAAAGTTGTGTGCGATGCCCAGACATTCGCCCGTAGACTTCATCTCGGGTCCGAGAGCCGTGTCAACATCGTGGAGCTTTGCAAAGCTGAATACAGGCACCTTTACTGCGATAAACTCGGCCTCTCTGTAAAGTCCGCTTTCGTAGCCCTGTTCCTTAAGGCTGTGACCCAGCATTATCTTTGTTGCAACGTCAACCATAGGCACGCCCGTTACCTTTGAAATGTAGGGAACGGTTCTTGAAGAACGGGGATTTACCTCGATAACGTAAACCTCATTGTTGTAAACAACATACTGGATATTTACAAGACCAACGACCTTAAGTTCAAGAGCAAGGCGCTTGGTGTATTCGATAATTGTTTCACGGATTTTCTTTGTAAGAGTCATTGCAGGGTAAACGGAAATTGAGTCGCCCGAGTGGATTCCTGCACGTTCGATATGCTCCATGATACCGGGGATAACGAAGTCCGTACCGTCGCAGATAGCGTCAACTTCAACTTCCTTGCCCATCATGTACTTGTCGATAAGCACAGGGTTTTCAAGTCCGCCTCTGCTGATTATCTCCATATATTCAAGGATATCCTGGTCGGAATGTGCGATTATCATATTCTGTCCGCCGAGAACGTAGGAAGGACGCATAAGCACGGGATAGCCAAGGTCCTCCGCAGCCTTTACCGCTTCTTCTGCAGTCATAACGGTGTGACCTGCAGGACGGGGGATACCGCACTTGTTGAGCAGCTCGTCAAAACGCTCTCTGTCTTCTGCTGCGTCAATGCTGTCTGCGGAGGTTCCCAGAATGTTAACGCCCATTTCGTCAAGGTGCTTTGTCAGCTTGATAGCGGTCTGACCGCCGAACTGTACAACAACGCCGTAGGGCTTTTCTGTTTCGATAATTGAAGCAACGTCCTCCTTGGTGAGAGGGTCAAAGTAAAGTCTGTCGCCTGTGTCAAAGTCGGTGGAAACTGTTTCGGGGTTGTTGTTGCAGATAACAGCCTCATAGCCCATTTCTTTAAGCGCCCATACGCAGTGAACGGAGCAGTAGTCGAACTCGATGCCCTGACCTATTCTGATAGGACCCGAACCGAAAACAATGACCTTTTTCTTGCCCGTGTTTGTTCTTTCAAGGAACTGGAGCGCTTCGTTCTCCTTGTCAAAGGTGGAGTAGAAGTAAGGAGTTTCAGCCTTGAACTCGCCTGCGCAGGTATCAACCATTTTGTAAACGGCGCTTGTGTGCTTGGGGCATTTCTGACCGCTTATGCGCTCGATAGTGCTGTCAAGGTAGCCGTAACGCTTTGCAAGGTCGTATTTTTCTTCCGTAAGCTGACCTTCCGCAAGATATTCTTCAAGGTCTGCAAGGTTTTTCAGCTTTGAAATGAACCAGTTGTCAATTCTTGTTATCTCGTGAATGTCCTCAATGGAAATCCCTCTCTTTAAAGCCTCAAATACAACAAAGGAACGCTCATCGTCCACGTTGTAAAGGCGGCTTCTTATCTCCTCGTCGGAAAGACCTTTCAGCTTTTTAAGGTTCATGGTGTCCATGCCGAGCTCAATGGAGCGCACAGCCTTCATCATAGCCTGTTCAAAGGAGGTTCCGATAGCCATTACTTCGCCTGTAGCCATCATCTGTGTGCCGAGAGTTCTCTTGGCGTAAACGAACTTGTCGAACGCCCATTTCGGGAACTTTACAACAACGTAGTCAAGAGCAGGTTCAAAGCAGGCATAGGTCTTGCCCGTAACGGCGTTAACAATTTCGTCCAAAGTATAGCCCACAGCTATCTTTGCGGCAACCTTTGCGATAGGGTAGCCCGTAGCCTTTGAAGCAAGGGCGGAGGAACGTGAAACTCTGGGGTTTACCTCGATAACTGCGTATTCAAAGGAAGTAGGGTGGAGCGCAAACTGACAGTTGCAGCCGCCCTCTACCTTAAGCTCGGAAATAATGTTCAGCGCAGCGGTACGGAGCATCTGATATTCCTTGTCGGTAAGAGTGACCGCAGGAGCGATAACGATACTGTCGCCAGTGTGAACGCCGACGGGGTCAAAGTTTTCCATTGAGCAGACGGTGATAACATTGCCCTTTCTGTCTCTGATAACTTCAAACTCAATTTCCTTCCAGCCGCTTATGCACTTTTCAACAAGTATCTGTGTAATAGGAGAAAGCCGCAGACCGTTTGTTGCAATGTCACGGAGCTCTTCCTCGTTGTTTGCGATACCGCCGCCTGTGCCGCCGAGAGTGAAGGCAGGACGGACGATAACAGGGTAGCCTATCTCGTTGTTTGCAAAGTCAACAGCGTCCTGCAGATTCTCAACGACTTTGGAAGGGATACAAGGCTCGCCTATCTTTTCCATAGTGTCCTTGAAAGCCTGTCTGTCCTCAGCTTTGTGGATAGTTTCGGGGTCGGCGCCCAGCAGCTTTACATTGTGTGAAGCAAGGAAGCCTTCCTCCGCAAGCTGCATTGAAAGGGTAAGACCCGTCTGTCCGCCGAGAGTTGAAAGAATGCTGTCAGGCTTTTCAATTTCGATTATCTTCTTTACAACGTCAAGAGTAAGGGGTTCGATATACACCTTGTCCGCCATAGCCTTGTCGGTCATAATAGTAGCAGGGTTGGAGTTGATAAGAACTACCTCAAGACCCTCCTGCTTTAAGGCACGGCACGCCTGAGTACCCGCATAGTCAAATTCGGCAGCCTGTCCGATGATAATAGGACCCGAACCGATAACAAGAACCTTTTTTATATCACTGCGAAGCGGCATTTTACTGGACCTCCTTTGAGGATTTGATCATATCAATAAATTCATCGAAGAGATAAGCGGTGTCCTGAGGGCCTCCGCAGGCTTCGGGGTGGAACTGAACGGTAAAGCATGGGAAATTCTTATATCTCACGCCCTCGCAGGTGCCGTCATTGGCATTCTTGTGGGATACCTCGCCTACCTCTGACGGAATACTATCGTTAATTACCGCATAGCCGTGATTTTGGGAGGTAACAAAGGTCCTGTCAAGAGCAATATCCACAACAGGCTGATTTGCGCCTCTGTGACCGTACTTGAGCTTTTCGGTCTTAGCGCCGTTTGCCAGCGCCATTAGCTGATGACCGAGACAGATACCAAATAT
>JALEJQ010000033.1 GCA_022769565.1 Oscillospiraceae bacterium | reverse complement strand
GTGGGGGTGAACCGCTACTATCTTAATATGTCCACTCCGAATAAGAATTTCAATCCACACCCCCAAGTGGGGGTGAACGGTTTACCTGTGTTCACCATATATTTAAAATAACAATTTCAATCCACACCCCCAAGTGGGGGTGAACTGCATTTGGAAAACTGGACGAAGCTACCGAGGAAATTTCAATCCACACCCCCAAGTGGGGGTGAACGACATATCCGTTTATATAGCAGTCCAGCGACGGCATTTCAATCCACACCCCCAAGTGGGGGTGAACTCTCAACAATGCCGTTGACTATCCGCTGTTGGGGATATTTCAATCCACACCCCCAAGTGGGGGTGAACGAACTACATAAGTTCTATGTTGACTCTTTAAAAATTTCAATCCACACCCCCAAGTGGGGGTGAACTAACCTCATTGAGCATAATATGAATAAGCTAATAATTTCAATCCACACCCCCAAGTGGGGGTGAACGATACCTGCTATAACCTTATCAAGGATTTCTCCAATTTCAATCCACACCCCCAAGTGGGGGTGAACATTGCTCAATGTATCCCAAAGAATCTTGTAATAAATTTCAATCCACACCCCCAAGTGGGGGTGAACGTCTAAAAATAACAGAAGGTAAAGACGGAAACCCCATTTCAATCCACACCCCCAAGTGGGGGTGAACTGGCGGCGAGATCATACAGTGCATACCGCTTACAATTTCAATCCACACCCCCAAGTGGGGGTGAACGTGGGCTTGCCGCTCTTGTTGTAAAGATACTTTGTATTTCAATCCACACCCCCAAGTGGGGGTGAACGTGAGCTGCTTGCGGAATATATTTCACTGGGACTTATTTCAATCCACACCCCCAAGTGGGGGTGAACGGCAGCTGGTGGCTCTTTGCTTTGCTTGCCACGAAATTTCAATCCACACCCCCAAGTGGGGGTGAACGGTGCGAGCTGATATTAAGAGGGAAAAAGACTGTTATTTCAATCCACACCCCCAAGTGGGGGTGAACGTATTCGACTATTTCCTTGTATGTAAAATTATTGATTTCAATCCACACCCCCAAGTGGGGGTGAACTATTGACTGGACGGATGATTCCGGAGATAATTACGATTTCAATCCACACCCCCAAGTGGGGGTGAACTTAAGGCGGAGGAAATCAAAAAATACGGCGCAGAATTTCAATCCACACCCCCAAGTGGGGGTGAACTGTGGGCGTAAGCCGAATAAGGTCAAGACAAAAAATTTCAATCCACACCCCCAAGTGGGGGTGAACACGAATGGCTGTATCCTGGAGACTATCTATTCGATTTCAATCCACACCCCCAAGTGGGGGTGAACGCACCCACACCCCCCTCGCGCGCCCGCATGCAGATTTCAATCCACACCCCCAAGTGGGGGTGAACAGCAAAATTGCACAAAAAAACAATCAAAAGCAGCTTTAAATCGAAGCATTAGTCAAATTTTCACAGCTTTTTATGAAAAAATATGCAAATTTTGCCATAGAAGCCCGGATTTTTAGCAAAAAAGCGCTGCGAATACCCCGGGCTTTTTATGTGAGCTTATCATTCGCAAAGCGGCAAATCATGTCTCAGAAAATCAATGGTTCTTCAACTTTTATGGTTTCCTTTGCTCCGATATGCTCAATTTTAGTGTTATATTTATCTCCGAGATAATAGAATCTCAGGCTGTCTTTGTCCTTATCTATTATGTCCGACAACTCCTGTTTGACCTCACGGCATTTGGCGGCATCCATTACGCATTCAAATACGGAATTCTGGACCCTTACTCCGTAATTCACGCACTTTTTCGCTACCTTGTTCAGCCGCCTGCGCCCCTCTTTTGTTTCGGTATTTACGTCGTATGTGATGAGTACCATCATAAAATATCACTTCCACATAAAAACGGGATAACTGTCCAGGTCGCCTCTTATACATCTTGCAAGCAGCAATGCCTGAACATACGGAAGCAGACCTCTTTCGACCTTCTCATTCAGGAACGGATGCTTTATCTCCTCGTATTTATAGCTCTGCCACATACTCAGAAAATTTTTCCTTGCATTATCCGTAAGCAGCACCGCTCCGTCCTCACGCTTTTCAAAATCAGACGGTGACACAGACCTTTTATTGATAAGATTCAGCACAAATCTGTCGCAGATAACAGCACGGAATTCCTCCACCAAGTCAAGCGCCAGCGAACGTCTGCCGGGGCGGTCGGTGTGCATAAATCCAACATAAGGGTCAAGACCGACAGCTTCAAGAGCATCCGAACACATACCCGTCATCAGCGAATAGGCAAAGGAAAGCAGCGCATTTACATTGTCAAGGGGCGGTCGCTTGTTCCTTTCATGGAAAAAGAAATCCTCCTTCTGCTGCAGTATCATATCGTCAAAAACCGAGAAATAGACCGAAGCCGCTTCTCCCTCAATACCCCGAAGCTCGTCCATATTTTGGGCATTCAAGGCATTTCGTGCAGCTTTTTGCAGATACTCCGATTTTTGTCTGAATTTATCCGTATCGATTTTTAAGCTGTGATCTCTTATGGTACGCTCCACAGAATAGCGGCTGTTAAAAATTTTTCCGGCGATCATATTTTGAGCAATTTTCAGACTTTCCTCCGTATCGTCCGCAAGTCTGAACTGCTGACGGCGCAGCAGGACATTTCCGCTCACGCTTCCTTCGGCACGGCAGAGGAAACGTCCGCTTCTGCTCATAAAGGACAGCGACACGCCTTCTTCAACGCATTTTCCCATAAGCGCAGGGCTTGCGCCATTGGAGCCAAACGCTATTATCCCGTCCAGATTATGCAGCGGCACACGTCCTATCTCTGCGTCCTTTTCATTTATAACAACATTTTCACCGTCCAGCAACATATATCGTCCGGGAACGGTCACATAAAGCGTATTAAGCAATTTTTTCATTTCCGTTCCTCCGAATCAAGCATATTCCTGACATACTCCGAAGCTGACTTGTTTGAACACAGAACAGGCAGACAAATATCTTTAAGGGAACAAGCATTGCAGGCTTTTGTCCGCCTTACCTTTGGCGTACTTCGTGAACGGTACAGCCTGTGCATTTCTTCAATGACGTTTTCCGTTTTCCGCCTTATTTCATCGTCAAATTCGACCTTAAGACGTCTACGGGTTTCGCCATAAAACAGGAAGCCAAAAGGTATCTCACAGCAAAGCATTTCTTCAAGACACATTGCCTGAGCCGCAAGCTGCATTATATCGCATTCGTCCTCCTTAGGCTCTCCTCTTTTGTATTCAACAGGCGTAACGGAGTATCTTCCACTCTGCCCGAAAAGCTCCGTTCCGTTGGGTGAAAGCCTGAATTCAACGGCGTCGCACTCGCCGCTTATTCCAAGCCTTGGGGAAGATACCGCCATGCCTCTTGCAATTATAAGTCCGTTTCTTTTTTCGTTAAAACCGCTGTCGTGAACATTTCTGTGCATGATCTTTCCGTCGGCTGTACGGTAGTTTTCGCTCCACTGCTGCTCGATATGTATAAGCGCCCATTGTCTGCGGCAGAAAACAAAGTGCTGTATTCCCGAAAGCAGCAGGTATTCGTCCTCGCTGTACATTTTACATCAAGTCATATACTTCGGGTGTAACTCCGTCAAGTTCATCCAGCATAATGTCATAATCATAGAATGAGGAAGGTTTTTTTACTCCGTCTTTAAGAGTGATATGAAGGGAACGGCGTACTTTTGCGGTTGAATTTTTGGGAGTTTTGCAGTCGTGCTTCCACCAGTAAAGGCGGCAAACCTCCATGCTTCCTTCGGGACGTGCGGAAGATGAATCATTATCGAAAAGGGTCATAAGCGCCTGCTTTATCTTTTCTGCGTCCTCGTCGGAAAAACCTGTTTTTTCGGCAAGCTGACAGTTGATGCTGCCGTGGACTACATACATTCCGAAATCTACACGGTGCTTCATTCCCATTGTATCGGAGGCTTTTCCCTCTTTGCCGCTCTCGCTGTTTACGCTCTTTGTTATCTGCATACTTACAACGTCAACGGGAGAAACGCTTACTGCCTGACATATTGAAACAGGACCTCTTACGCCTACCGAAACGACGTCATTCTTAAACGCAAAGACCTGTCCGAAGCTTCTTACGTCTATCCACTCGGCACAAGCAGTCTGTGCATACTTTTCACGGTCAGTATTTTTGCCGCTGCTTACCGCTTTCAGAGCTGCGCAGCTTTCCGCACGGCTTCTGAGGCTGTCGCAGCCGTCGTCGCACTTGTCGTCCGACTGAACAAATATCTTTTCTCCCATATCCTGCAGGCGGTTTCTTATCTTTCTTTTTATGCAGACGTCGGATATTTCTCCGAAGCCGTCAAAATTAATTCTCGGGCGGTTTCCGTCAAGGGGATCACCGTTGGGGTTTGCACCGTTTGCTGTGATTATAAGTGAAAAATCAATTTTATTCTGTAACGTACTCATAATTAGTCCTCCTCGTTTTCGGCAGTATCATTTTTATCCGATGTGTATATCTTAGACATAAAGTGGGAATAGCCCAGCAGGTACGCAGATTCAAGCGGCGAATCATCGTTAAACGCCTCCATTGTCATTTTGCCCATTATCTCCTGTATAAGTTTTTCGTAGCGTATGCTTTTGGCGCCCAGCTTATTTATGTAAGGCTGCAGGCGTTCTTCAATGACCTTCCATGTTCTGCAGGGGTGAGCGGAAAACGAGTTCCAGTAGCGCCTTGCGTTAGTTATGCGCTTTCCCCTGTCTTCCTTGTCGTAAGCCGAGCTTTCCGCAGCGTCCGCCGCAGCCAGCAGGCAGCCGTAAAGATAGCTTCTGTCAGTTTCATTAGGATCATATCCCATAGCAATTATTCCTCCGTTCTTCGTATTATATTTTCTTACCATACCGCAGGCGGTCTCCAGAACCGTGCGGTGATTATATACATTGTCATAAGCAAGCGGATTTGAAGCCTTGTGACAAAGCGCCGAAACGATGTCCTTCGGTATCGGTCTGCCTTCCGTTACACAGGGTATCAGCCTAAGTACAGTTTCGCTCATAAGCTCCTGCTTGCATTCTATCCTGTCGCCCTGCTCCGTTCCGAAAGCGCATTTCGCTATTTCGTAAAGGCTGAAATCCTTAACGACAGGACGGCTTTTTTTAGCATCGAATCTTGTCCACGCCGTTTCGTTATGCCATTTCTGTATATTTTCAAAAAACGCCGAATTTTCAAGCTCCGAATACATGGAAACAGATAATCTTCCCGTTGTTGCGGCGTCAACGCCCATTATCATTACCTTTGCTCCGGGAGAGTAGTCACGCTTGTAGCCTGTTATTATTTTCCTGACCAGTTCTGCATGTATCGCTTCCGTATCGGGAGCAAAATCCTCATCGGGGAATTCGTCCATATAGCAGACGGAAGAATCAGCCATAATATTGGGAACAGGCTGCATAGCGCTTGCCCACACCGTTATTGAAAGCGAGCCGAGGTTAAAGCCCTGTTTTGTAAGAAGCCACTTGAGGGCGTTGTGCATTTTCTGTGAAAAATCATAGCTTACCGACAGCGCTTCTTCCTTGCCCTTAAACCGTCCTCTGTAAGTAAATCCGCTTTCATCGTTGGAAGAAATAAGCTTTGCTTTATCTCCCGAATTTCGTATCTTTGCCGGGTGTTTGTAGGTGACAGGCAGGACTTTTCCCGTTGCATAGCAAAGCTGTTTATTGACCATTATGCTTTGGTTGAACGATATAAAACTTTCATAAAGGCTTTTGTCTTTCCAAGTGGCATTTTCACGATCAATATCGTTCAAATACTCAACACGGAACCGCACAAAGGAATCCTCCTGCAAAATTCCGGCGATCTTGTCCTTTTCCGTAAGTTTTCCCGTGCTTGCATCGCATTTCATCACTCCGCATTTGACAAGATCCTGCATTATACATCCTTTTTCAAGATAGCTGTAAACCGCTCTTACGGCAGGGTGAGAAAATTCGCTTTCTGCCCAGCGTTTCAGCTGCTCCATATATGCGCTGTAATATCCGGAATTGTCGACACGCTTGCCCGAAGCAAAATTTTTGTAATCTCCGGCTA
This sequence comes from Oscillospiraceae bacterium, assembly GCA_022769565.1. GTDB lineage: Bacteria > Bacillota > Clostridia > Oscillospirales > Ruminococcaceae > UMGS363. The sequence continues at coordinate 4,320 of JALEJQ010000033.1, read as the reverse complement.
TGTACACAAGTTTATCCGCAAACGGCATAGGAGAAATTCCGCTGCTTCTTGCTCCCGAATCCTCCGTAACGGGAATGATAGTGACCGCTTCAGCCTTATCAACAGTTCTTGCTGTAACAAATTCACCCTTATCGTTGACGGTAAGCTCTATCTGAGCGTTCTGCGTGGAATGTGACACAGGAAGCAGCTGAACGCCGTCCGCATCGCTTCCGCAGTTATCCTCATAGACCTTGTAAAGTTCATTAGTCCAGCTCATCAAACTCCCCTCCCCTGAATTCGTCAAGTCCGGCGAAATTGTTATGCTCCCGTCCGAAAGGCTTTACCGGCATTTCTTTTATGTGACGCTTTATGCTGCAATCCTTGGGCTGAATAAAATCTATCACGCCGTTTTTCATAACGGGCTCCCAGAATCTAACCGTCATTTTTCCCTTGTCTTCGGGATTCTCGGCTTCATCGGCGTAGGTGATACCGTGGTACATAAGATTATACGCTATCTCTCCGCTGTTGTCGTAAAAACCTGCTCCTTCTCCGAAAACACAGGGCTCCACAAGGCATTGACATTCTCTCGTTCCAAGGTAGCAGTCACGCCTTCCTCCACGCTCTATCATACGATGAGCAATGCTGCTGTGTTTGTTCAGATTCCTGTCCGCTTCAAGCTCGGGACGGTTGTAATTCCAGTCAAAATGCGCCTTTACCTGATAATACACATCCGCAAGATATGTGTAATAAGCCAGGTCGTTTCCGCCGCCGTATGATATAGGACGCATACCCTTGCGCACCGTCTGTATACGGCTCATTATTCTTACGCTGTCAATATGCCAGACGATCGTCGGCTTCCAGTAAATGCTTTGAATCAGCCCTTTCAGCGCTTCGTATGTGGGCACCATATAAGTACATTTCTCTCCGCCTGCACGGGTAAGCACATCGGAGAAAAGCGCATGATCCCCTTTGACCGAAAATTCAACCGAGTTTTTTTGGAACTTTTCGCTCATATATTTATACCTTCCTTTCCGGACTTTGCCTTTTGGATATTATCTGAAAAGACAAAGTCCTAAAATTTATTTTGGCTATATTTATGCAATATTGCAAGGTTCTAATAAAATTTTATAATAATATAAAGAAACCTTGCTTGAATTCAATTATACACATAAGCAGCGTTTTTGTCAAGGCTTTATATGCGGAAATAGCATAATTTACAAAAATTTCACCAAAAAGTGTTCAAATATGCTATACTAAAGTTGTCGCTTGTTTTAATTAAACAGGCGTGGATTGAAATTAATATAATTATATAATCATATTCCCATTATTTTCTGTTTGCCGTGCGGCTCGCTCCGCACGGCATTTTTTATTCAGAATATAATTGCTTCCGGCGCAGAACCGTTGAGAGTTATTCCAATATCCTTATCATAAAACTCTTTTTTAAGTCCCAGCGCTCCGCTTTTAAGCTGTATTACGGCACCGGCTTCGCACAGCTGCTTTTTAAAGCCATCATAGACACCTACCGTATATTTCTGCGCCTTTCTCATAAGCTGCGCCGCTTCATAAGGGCTTTTTATATCGCAGTCAAGGCGGCTTATCAGCTCCTCCGCTTCGCTGTTATATGGCACAACGATACTTACTGTCTCGCTGTCTATAACTTCAAAAATATCACCGGCAGTTTTGAACGCCTGCGCAGAGTATTTCAAAGGCTTTATCTTTTTTACCGCAAATCTGTTTGTATCAAGAGAAAGCAGATCCACCAGGTTCTCCTTTCCGCCGGGAACATTAAAATTCATTTCGTCCGCACGTTCATGATAATACTTTCTAAAGTAGGCTTCCATCGCTTCGGGGAGGAGCATATCTTCAAACTTTCCGCTGTTGATAATTAGTCTGGAGGCGTCCTGCGCAGTTTTTATTTCCTGCAGACCTGCAAGCCGTTCATCCTTCACATTTATTATATATACGGGAGAAATGCCGTCGGCTTCTCCGTTTCTGTTGCACCTGCCTGCCGCCTGCGCAGCGTTGTCCATACCTGCCATTGAACGCACAACGCACCCGAAGGAAATATCGACCCCTGCTTCTATAAGCTGTGTTGTAACACAAATGACCTTCTCACGGCTATGGAGCCGCCTTACCGCTTCGGCAATTATACTCTTCCTGTGCGCAGGACACATATTAGTGCTGAGATGAAGCAAAAATGACTTGTTTTCTTCGTCCGCACTGTCATTTTTGCTCTTTATAAGGTTAAATACTTCTGCGGCTGCTTTTTTCGTATTCATGACCGCAAGCAGGCTGCCGTGATCAAGATATTTTTCATAGCAGAATCCTGCCGCTTCTTCAAAGCTGTAACCGCTTACGGTCAGAGCAGGGATAAGCTCTGTTCTGCGGAAAATTTCAAAATCCTCTCCGTAACTGCCCGTTATATCCTTTCTTTCATCAAAAAGCACAGGAAATTCCGTGCTGTCAAACACAGGCTGAGTTGCGGAACACAGCACCACCGTACTTCCGCATATTTTTGCAAGAAAATTCACCGCCATATTAAACATATTTACGCATTTTAAAGGCACGGACTGCACCTCGTCAATTATTATCACTGCATTGCAAAGCCTGTGCATACGCCGCACCGCCGTGCTTTTGCCGAGAAAAAGCGCATTAAGGAACTGCACCATTGTTGCTGCAATAACAGGTTTGTCCCACTTTTCCGCACGGAGCTCATATTCCGCAAGCTCCTCTTCCGAATCTATTTCCTGCAAAACGTTTGAGTGATGTTCAAGGAAAAATTCATCGCCGCATATGCTTCGGATAACATCGCTGTTCTGCTCAAGTATGGACATAAAGGGCGCAATGTAAAATATCCTCTCCATGCCATATTCCTTGCAGCACTCTACAGCATATCTCAGAGAAGATAAGGTCTTTCCGCCGCCTGTGGGAACTATAAGACGGCAGACACCTGCCTTGTGGTCGGAAAAAGCGGCGCACCTGTCGGAAATATCCGCTCTGCGCAGAGATATTCTGTCGGTCCTTCCCGAAAATCCTGCAAGTTTTTCCGACATTCTGCCCTGTGCAGCTTCCCAGAGTTTTTTCGTGTCAAAAACTTGCTCCGTGCTGCGGTCTGACATAAAATCCGCCGTGTTTGTGCGGTCTGCGTCTATAAGCATAGATTCCGCAAGCCGCTCCATCATTCCCAGATAAAAAGCAAAATCTTTTGACACTTTGCTTATCTTCCGGATCCTTTCCCGTATCGAAGCATATTCGCCTGCCGCCGCCTTAAAAAGCTGGTCTATTTTATCTCCGAAGGCTTCGGAAAGGGCGGAAAAAGCTTCTTTGTAGCCTTCGTTTTTTTCAATACGCTTTGCCAAGCAGTCTTCTCCGTTTTCGTCAAGCCAATCGTGCAGACCGTGGTGTGAAATCACTATACGAGCAATAAACGCCGCTGTTTCATATGCCAAAGGATCTTGCCTGCCTGCGGCATATTCAAATATAAACTTTGCTCCGGCATAGCTGTGGTCGATCTCGCCCCGATAGTGATCTCCTATGCCGTGAATGTAGTCGTTGAACCTTGACGTAAACTTGCCCATATCGTGAATGAGCGCCGCAAGCCTTGCAAGATTTCCCATACCAATACTTTCGGCATATTTTTCGGCAAAGACGGCAGTTTCGGCAAGATGCGCTTCAACCGTCTGTTCCGCATTATCCGATTTTCTGATATGCGCTGCATACTTCATTTTTCTTCACTCCCAAAAGCATATACAATTTTTTTTACAATTCGTCTGCAGTCTATATTTAGTTTATTATACAACTATGAAGTGTACATCGCAACAAATTCGCCACATTTTCTCCGTTTTTTACAACAAACCGACAAATTTCTTGTCATATCCAACAACTTATACTAATAACCAATTGTTCTATGAATAAAGACGGCGGATAGAATACGACCAATCAGGTAAACTTGTTTACCTTGAAAACGACCGCAGGAAGGAGTTTGACGCAGAGTGGGCGTATTATAGCCGCCGTATTTTATCCATAGGTTAAATGGTTATTAGTATCATACCTATCATATGCTTTTTCGTTGCCGAGGGACTGCGGCATACACGCAGTATCGCTACCGAAGAGCAACGGGCGCATATCGAAGCATAAATATAATACACAAAACCGCTTATCAAGTCCGACTTTGCATCGAAAATGATAAGCGGTTATTTATTTTATACTAATCCTCATTTGTTCGGTGGATAAAGTTGGTAGATAGAATTGCTCCAATCAAGGAAAGCGACCACAGGCGTGCTGTCGCACGGCAAGGGAGCTTGACGACGAGTGGTGCAATTATAGCTGCCAAATTTATCT
>JALEJQ010000101.1 GCA_022769565.1 Oscillospiraceae bacterium | reverse complement strand
AACTTTTAAAGTATATCACATCTTCTTTAAGTTGTCAAGTGCTTTTTTAAGTTTTTTCAACTTTTTTCGCACTCTCTTTCCGTCCGTGTCAGACAGCTTTATTATATTATCATCTTTTCCTGCCTTTGTCAAGCGGTTTTTGTCGTTTTTTATGTTTAATGCAATTTTTTCGCCTTTCCACACCGCAGGTTGTCCATTTTTCACAAATGCCATACAAAAATCGGAACAGCAGCGCTGTAGTTTACCGTGCTGCAGAAAAATGACATCAACATCAAAGTTTACTGTGTCGGATAAAAATACACCTCGCTTTGCTCGGTATATTTTTATCCGAGGGTAAATTTGTTTATATGGGATAGAAACAGGCGCAATTCACATTGGTTGGTTCCACGAGTTTTGTGTTATATGACACATTACTTGGTTCCGTTTTTTTATGTGAATTGCGCCGTTTGATTTATTACTTTGCTTATTTTACTTTTACAATGCATTATGCCTTACTTTAGGGGATTTCGCTCTCTGCGGAGAGCGACAAGGGGCTTCTCGCCCCTTGACCCTCGCCAAAGGGACTCATCCCTTTGGAATCCCATTATGCTTCGCAGTTATTTTGACTTTTACTTGAGCAGCTTTTTAAGCCTGTTCATAGCTTCAACCGTATTATCCTTCGTTCCGAATGCGGTAAGTCTGAACCAGCCCTTTCCGTTGGGACCGAAGCCCTCTCCCGGAGTGCCTACCACCTGTATCTCATTAAGCAGGTAATCGAAAAACTCCCAGCTTGACATTCCCTTGGGGCATTTAAGCCAGATATAAGGCGAATTCTTGCCGCCTGTGTAGCTCAATCCCAGCTCCTCGCAGGTCTCGGACATAATACGGGCGTTCTCCATATAATAGTCGATAGCTTCGTGGGTCTGCACCTGTCCCTCGGGCGTGAATACAGCCGCAGCAGCGCACTGCACAGGATATGACACGCCGTTGAACTTGCTTCCCTGACGTCTGCACCATATCTTATATACGCTCACTTCCTTGCCGTCAGCCGTTTTTGCGGTCAGCTCCTTGGGAATGACGGTGTAGCCGCATCTTGTTCCCGTAAAGCCTGCGGTTTTGGAAAGGGAGCATATCTCTATCGCACACTTTCTTGCACCCTCAACGGTGAAAATGCTTCTTGGCAAGGATTTGTCCCTGATAAATGCCTCATATGCGCTGTCAAAAATGATTATCGCACCCTTTGAAATAGCATAGTCCACCCATTCTTTAAGCTGTGCGCTTGTGTAGACCGAGCCTGTGGGATTGTTGGGCGAGCAGAGATAAATAATGTCGCAGTCAACGTCCTTGTCGGGCATTGCCGCAAAGCCGTTGCCCTCGTTTGAAGAAGCATAAATTATCTCCTTACCGCTCATTGTGTTGGAATCAACGTAAACAGGGTATGCAGGGTCTGTGATAAGCACCTTGTTTGCGCTGCCGAAAATGTCAACGATATTTCCGCAGTCGCTCTTTGCACCATCGCTGATAAGTATCTCGTCGGGGTCAACCTCTGCTCCGATAACATTCTTATAGTATCCGGCAACAGCTTCTCTCAGGAATTCATAGCCCTTGCCGCTGTCCTCGTAGCCTCTGAAGGTCTCCTGATGCCCCATTTCCTCCGCACCCTTTTTCATTGCCTCAACAACAACGGGCGCAAGAGGACGGGTAACATCGCCGATACCCATTCTGATAAGCTCCTTGCCGGGATTTGCTTCACGGTAAGCCTTCAGCTTCTTGGCAATATCTATAAAAAGATAATTTTCTTTAAGGTTAAGGAAATTTTCATTGATGTAAGCCATTTGTATGTTCTCCTTTAAATATTAATTTCTCCCGTAAATACGGTTTCCGCCGCACCTTTCATAATAACGTGTCCGTCGCTGCGGTAAGTGATTTTCAGGTCGCCGCCTCTGAGCTTAAGTGTGATCTCTTCGTCACGACTGCAATATCCGTTAAGAACAGCAGCCACAGCAGAAGCACAGGCACCCGTTCCGCAAGCCCAGGTCTCGCCGGAACCTCTCTCCCACACTCTCATTTTAATGGTGTTCCCGTCGATTACCTCGCAGAATTCCGTGTTCACTCTTTGGGGGAAAACAGGGTGATTTTCAAAGCTCGGACCGATTTTTTCAAGGTCAAGTCCGTCAACTCCCGAAGTGAATACCACCGCATGAGGATTTCCCATCGAAACAGCAGTAATATCAACATCCTTTCCGTTCACACAGATCGGTTTGTTAATAAAGGAATCCCCCTGTGCATCCATGGGAATATCCTTCGGTACAAGCACAGCCTCCCCCATATCGACTTCAACGGTCTTTACAACGCCGTTTTCGGGATAAAGCCGCAAATTCTTGATACCGCTTTTTGTTTCAAGAGTAATTTCCGTCTTGTCGGTAAGTCCGTTGTCGTAAACATACTTGCCAATGCAGCGTGAAGCGTTGCCGCACATCATACCCTCGGAACCGTCCGCATTGAACATACGCATACGGAAATCCGCCTTGTCCGACGGCATAATAAGCACAAGTCCGTCGCCGCCTATCCCGAAATGCCTGTCGCTTATCCTTATGGAAACAGCCTCCGGGTCGGGTACGCTTTCCTTGAAGCAGTCAACATAAATATAGTCGTTGCCTGCTCCCTGCATTTTTGTGAATCTCATAATTATGTTCATCCTTTCGGCAAAAGCTACATTTCATAAGTCCTGAGAATATCCATCGCTATCTCAATTTCGGGAACTCTCTGGTCCATTGCTCTTTTCTGTATCTGACGGTGAGCGTCCGCCTCGGAAATACGAAGATACTGTATAAGAACACACTTCGCTCTGTCTATCTGCTTTATGTTGTACAGCTTTTTCTCCAACTTTTCCTTTTCGGCTTTAAGCGCAAGCATTTTATCCCTCGCCGTGACCGCAAACCGTATCGCCTGTATAAGCGCCGTCTTGTTAAAAGGCTTGGGCAGGATATATGCGCCCGTCGAACCTATTTTATCATACACACTGTCGCAGTTTTTCTGCGAAACAGCCACTATAAGCGCTGCATCGGTATGTGAGCTTATGAAGGAAGCAAGCTCCAGCCCGTATTCCTCCGCAAGAGGTGTGTTCAGGATAACAAGCCCGTAGTTTTCCTTTTCAATAACGCTGCGCACCCCGGTACCGTCGGAGACCGAAACAGAGCCGAAGCCACATTCCTTAACAACGGGAATAAGATTTTCCCTTACTTCTTCGCTGCAGGATATAATAAGGACCTTCTGATCATCGCTCATATTTCTCTCCCCCTTCCGCAATATACCGAAAATGGCAGAGAAAACTCCGCCCCATTGCCGACCGTAATATATGATAACATAGTATAAAATATTTGTCAAGTGCTAATGCAGGAAATAAATCAAAAACTTGCATTTTTATAATAAATTTTCAATAATCCGTCAGTTTTTTCGAAAAATTAAGAAGTAAATCCAATTCCAACTTTCATTTTATTTTTTATATTTACAAAATAGCCATTTATCCCGTTAAAAATAATAATTTATCTCCGTTCATATCACTTCTTGACAAATTTCAAAGTAAATGTTATACTTGTAAGTGAAGTTTTGAATAAAAAGTCCGACAGATTTTTCTGTATATATGTAATATAGTATAAAATTATTATAATGATATAATGAGAGAAGTGAAACAAATGCAATGTCCTGACTGCAAAAAAGAAAACCCGGAAGGCTCGGCTTTCTGCGGAAAATGCGGATATGACTTTTCTTCCGACAGCATAATGAACGCCCTTGAAGATACCGTCACCGAAGAAGCAAGTGCAAAAAAAGAACCGAAAAAGCAGCGTCCTTCCGCCAAAAAAGCCAAAAATACACAGGATAACCCCGAAGGCAAAGAAAAAAGCAAGCTTAAACCGAAGATCATACTTGCAGCCGCAGCGGTAGTTATCATTGCAGCGGCAATTTTCGTACTGCTGATGCTGTTTTCTTCAACCGAAGGAGAAAAGGTGCTGAAAAACGTTCCCATAGGCCGTGATATTGCCTATGCCGAAACTAAGATAAACAGAAGCTTTACCACCGTTTCAAAATATGACGCCCTGAATACATTGGGCGGCTTCGACAGCGTGTGCGAGTCCGATTCGGGACTTCGTGTGGAAGGCACCCACTTCCCCGAATGGGCTGTAGCGGTCTCCCTTGCAGAGGATGATACCATAAGTCGTGTCGCATACTACGATTTCTCCGTTCTCCAGAAAAGCTGGAAGGGTCACCACTCCTCCGATGAGCTTACCTCCGCCTTTATCGAGTACGGAATGACAGAAAAAGCGGTAGAACGCAAAATGGGCTTCAAACCCTATACTATAATAAAAGAAATAGACAATACCGTGACCTACGTTTATAGGTATTACTATTCGGACGATGTTACCGGCAACGACGCAGTCTGCAACTATTTTGTGGTCTTCAACGATGTTGACAAGAGTGTAAAGAACGTTTACTCCACAAGAATTGACTACTGCGGATTTATGCTTGGCACAGATTGAGATTCGGTCAAAAACCTTAAAAGAAAGAGGTAATTATTATGGATACAAAAGCACTGAACAAAATAAGCTACGGACTTTACGTTCTCACAGCAAAAGCTGACGGAAAAAACAACGGCTGCATCGTTAATACGGTAATGCAGGTCTCCGGCTCTCCCGTCACCATAGCCGTTGGCGTAAACAAGCAGAACTATACCCACGACATCATCTGCAAAACAGGAGAATTCAACATTTCCGTCCTCTCCGATGAAACACCCTTCGACCTTATCAAGCGTTTTGGCTTCGCTTCGGGACGAGACACCGATAAATTCGACGGTTTCCCCTCTCCCACCGCAGAAAACGGAATCGCCTATATCGACAAGTATACCAACTCTTACCTTACCTGCAAGGTCATCGACAAAATAGACTTCGGCACACATACCCTCTTCAAAGCCGAGTTAACAGGCGCAGAATGTTTCTCCGGAAAAGAATCCCTCACCTACAGCAGCTACCATAAAAACGTTAAGCCCAAGCCTGCCGTTAAGGTCACTAAGAAGACCTGCTGGCAGTGCAGCATTTGCGGCTATATCTACGAAGGCGAAACTCTCCCTGATGATTTCGTATGTCCTCTGTGCAAACACGGCGCAGCTGATTTTATAAAAATTGAAACAACATCTGAAGAAAAAGGAGCGGATCAACCCATGAACAAGTATGCAGGCACAAAAACCGAAAAGAACCTTATGACAGCCTTCGCAGGTGAAAGCCAGGCAAGAAACAAGTACACCTACTTTGCTTCCGTTGCAAAGAAGGAAGGCTATGAGCAGATCGCAGACATCTTCCTCAAAACCGCAGAAAATGAAAAGGAACACGCAAAGCTCTGGTTCAAGGCTCTCGGCGAGCTTGGCAAGACCGCAGAAAACCTTGCAAAAGCAGCAGAAGGCGAAAATTACGAGTGGACAGATATGTACGATACCTTTGCAAAGGAAGCTGACGAAGAAGGCTTCCACGACCTTGCAGCACAGTTCAGAGGCGTTGCAATGATCGAAAAGGCACACGAAGAAAGATACCGTGCTCTCCTTAAGAACGTTGAGATGCAGGCAGTATTTGAAAAGTCCGAAGAAACAATGTGGGAATGTCGCAACTGCGGACACCTTGTAATGGGCAAAAAGGCTCCCGAGGTATGTCCCGTTTGCAGCCACCCCCAGAGCTTCTTTGAAGTAAGAAAAGAAAATTATTAATTTTACCTTTCGCACCGAAAATCGGACTAAGGTTTGTAAATTTTGCAAGCCTTAGTCCGATTTTTATTATCATTTCGGCACTCTGACCTTTGCCAGCGCCGATTTTTCCAGCCTGTGAAGATGCTGAAGGGAATACAGCATTTCATCGGCTATTTCTCCCCATTTTTCGCACAGTATAAAACGGCGGTAAAGCACTTCTCTCTCCGTTTCTGTGCAGGGGCATTTCTCCACCGCAAGCTCTATGGAAATTTTCAGCTTTATAAGCTCCTCATTTTCGCCGTAAAGCCTGTCCTGATAATCGGAAACGTACCCGTAAAAGCTGCGGCGCCCTGTTTCCTCCGCCGTCCGCTCTGCATTCAGCATACGCTCCCTGTTCAGCTTTATCCGTTTCACAGCCACACCGTACTGCGATAAAAATTCCTTTGCCGTCATAACGCACTCCCTTCTGCGATATACGGAGCCGCATTAAAGGCAAGGTTCGCCGCAGTCTTCGCCCAAGACCGCTATGCGCTGCTTTGAATGTAGCTTCAGAATAAAATCACGGAATTCCTCCTCATACTCCGCCGCAAAATCCGCATGATATTCTTCACCGTTCTCCTCTATCATGCAGTCAAGACAAAGTATCTCATCACCCAGCCTGAAAAACTCCCCCGAATCGCAGCCACAGCAGCTGCATCGTACAAACCTTGAAGGGCAGCCCTCGCAGTCGTGGGTACATTCATCGTTTACGTCATAAATACAATGGTTCATTTCATTCCTTTCTCCGAATCAACGGCTTGATGGTTTATCCGTAATACTAATAACCATTTAAAAAGTGTACAAAAAATCAAGCAAAATCTTGCATATATGGATTATGCGCAGATTTTTTGTCTACACTTTTAATGGTTATTTGTATAAGGAAGCTATCCGCACTTTCTGTAAGCAGTGCTTCCGTCCCCGTCACACCGTTTCCGCCCTGCTTACGCTTCCTTTTGGTTGCATATTTATAATAGCACATATGTTCTGTTTTGTCAAGCCGATTTATGCGTATAATTATAAACTGTACCTTTTTCGGTACATGAAAACACCTATCGATCAGCGTTTCCACAAACCGGCATAAAAAACCGCTGTGCGGCAAACGCTGCACAGCGGTAATGTTTAATTAATAAAGGAACTGAAGCAGTCTTGCCTTTTCCGCAGCGAACTCTTCTTCGGTAAGAACATTCTCGTCACGCATAGCCTTCAGCTTCTTAACAGCCGTCTGGAATTCCTCAAGGGACATCTTTCCTTCGGAAATATCCGGCTTGACAGCTTCCGCCTTCTTCTCAGGCTTGGGAGCGGCAGCAGGCTCGGGCTTCTTTTCCGGTTCAGCAGGCTTTGGTTCTTCCTTCTCGGCAGAAGCATACATACTTTTTGCATACATACCGCCGCTGCTGAATTCCGATTTATGTACAGTTTCGTGAACAACAGGCTCTTCCTTGACCATTGCCGCAGGTTCGGGCTTGATTTCGGAAACTATTTCAGGTTCCGTGATCTTCTCGGTATCAACGTCTTCCAACTTTATTTCGGCAAAGCTTTCGTTAGGCATATCACCGGGGTCTTCAACCGATTCAGCGTCGGGAAGGTCTGCAACATCGGGGATCACCAGTTCTTCAAAGAAATCATCCGAAGGCGTTTCCTTTGCAGTCTCGGGCTTAACCTCCTTCTCAAGCTCCGTCTTTTCCTTAGTAGTTACTGTAATATCGTCAAGACCGAGAATATCGGCAACCGTAAAGTCGTCCTTGGGAGCAGCCTCCTGCGGCTTGCTCTCAGGCTTTTTATAGCCTGCGGTAAGATTTTCGAACTCCTCATCGGCAGCCTTTTTAAGTCTTTCCCTCTCCTGAGCCTTTTCAGCGTCGGACTTAACGGGATACTTCTGTTTGCCTGCATTCTTTTTGTCGAAATCCGCCTTTGCGCTCTCAATTATCTTGATGATCTCTTCATTTTTTGCAAAGCAGGGAAGAATTATCCTGCGGCGGTTCATAACGCCCTTTGAAGTATCATCGCACTGAACGTATATAGGGCTGTTACGGTTGTTGTTGTTGATATAGATCTTGGTGATCTCCTCATATCCGCATACAAAACGTGTATATTCCGGGTCACCTTCCTTAGTGCCCTTCTGCTCGCAGATAAACGCAAGTCCGTATAAATGAGCAGCTGTGATGGTAAGACTAATGTCCTGCGGCTTGGAAAGAATACTCTCCTTATAAGTTGTTTCATAAGTCGCCAGCTTTTTTTCGCTGTAAACGTTTGACTGATCGTCCATGTAAGCAACACCACTTTCCGAGAAAATACGGCGGACATATTAAAAAGCCGCCGGCTTGAATAATGGAACAGAACAAATGCCGATATATCCGCTCCCTGCCAATAAAATTCCCGTCATTATATTCCGAAGCTTTTATCGGATAAAAAATTTTTTTGATAATTATCGGCGTTCTCAATAACCATTATTTAAAAACTCTTTTTTTATTATATCATATATTCTTACATTAGTCAAATAATATTAATAAAACCAGATATAGAATTTAAGAGCATATTTTTTAACTTTTTGTACAAAAGTTTATCCGTTCTCCGAAGCTCCGATAACTGCATCCACAGCCTCGCCAAGACAGCTCATACCTGCAGCCTTCTCTATCTCTCCCCTGTCGCAGGCAGCAGCAAGAGCCGGGTCAACAGGGATCTGCCCCAGCAGACGGATATTATGCTTTCCGCAAACCTCGTCAATGTGGCTTTCACCGTAAATATAAATTTTCCTGCCGCAGTCGGGACAAACGGCATAGCTCATGTTCTCAACAGCACCGATGATGGGTATGTTCATCATATTCGCCATAGATACCGCCTTGTCAACTATCATAGCAACAAGCTCCTGAGGCGAAGCAACGATGATAATGCCGTCAAGGGGTATGGACTGGAACACCGTCAGCGGAACATCGCCCGTTCCCGGCGGCATATCAACGAACATATAGTCAATGTCACCCCATACTACCTCCGACCAGAACTGCTTTACAACTCCTGCAATAACAGGACCTCTCCAGATAACAGGGTCGGTGGGATTTTCAAGCAGCAGATTAACGGACATTATCTTTATTCCGCTTGAAGTTTCCGCAGGAATAATGCCATCGGGCGAGCCTTCTGCCCGACCGTCCGTTCCGAACATTTTGGGTATGGAAGGACCTGTAATATCAGCGTCCATAACAGCTGTTTTAAAGCCTTTTTCCGCAGTAAGAGAAGCAAGCATACCCGTTACAAGGGATTTTCCCACGCCGCCCTTTCCGCTTACGATACCAATGACCTTTTTAACGCTGCTTTTCGGGTTAAGAGGTTCTGCAAAGCTTTTCGGCTGCTGTCTTTCCGCACAATCCGAGCTGCAGCTCGAACAATCATGTGTACATTCGCTCATGATAATTCCGCCTTTCCGTACTTTTGTTATTGTACTTTTGTTATTATTATACATCATTGTCATAAAAAAGTCAAATTATTATAGACAATTTCAAAAAAATAAAGTATAATAATATTATGTATTATAACCGTTTAGATCAACTTTAGGAGAAACGCTATGGAGATCAATTTTATCAACACTTCAAACATCAATTCAGGACTTGAAAACGACCCTGCCGGCTTTATAAAACGGTCGGAAGAAATATATATGACCCGTCTCCGTGAAGCTGCGGAAAAGATTTACGCCGACAGAATGACAAAACCTATAGTTCTGCTTTCCGGTCCCTCCGGTTCGGGAAAGACCACCAGTGCCCTGCGTATAGCCCGTGTCCTTGCGGATAAAGGTCTTACCGTCCATACAGTTTCAATGGACAATTACTTTCTTCCCGGCGGTATGGGTGAAATGCCCGTTGACGAAAACGGCAACCCCGACCTTGAATCCCCCTACAGAGTGGATATCCCCCTCTTTTCGGAGCATCTGAAAAAGCTGTCACGGTGCGAGCCGGTAGAAATGCCCGTTTTCGACTTTGCCACACAGTCACGCAGCGACTTTATCCCCGTTCACCGCAAGGAAAACGAGATCATCATCATCGAAGGCATACACGCCCTTAATCCCGAGGTAACAGGCGACGCAGGCGACTTCACCACCTGCGTTTACGTCAGCGTAAGAACCCGTATACGCACCGCCGACGGCAGCGTTATGCACCCGAGAAAAATACGCCTTATGCGCCGCCTTAACCGTGACCGCCTGTTCCGCAGCCGTGACCTTGAAAGCGTGTTCGGTATGTACGGCAGCGTTACAAGGGGCGAGGAAAAGTATATCATGCCCTATAAGCACCGTGCGGATTTCGATATT
>JALEJQ010000082.1 GCA_022769565.1 Oscillospiraceae bacterium | reverse complement strand
CGAGATGTGATATATATCATGATTAGAGTATATCACGGTGCGACATAGTTGTCAATACAGATCTACAACAATTGTAGTGTATAACATAAAGTTCAAAAAAAGTATTATGAATTTATACAAATATAACAAAAATGCCTGCTAAACAGACATAAAAATACCGTCTATACAAAACTGTACAGACGGTATCAATTTTAATTAGTTATTAGTACAACAATTACTTGTTAGTACCTGCCATGCTTGCAACTTCGTCAGCAAAGTTGTCAACCTTCTTTTCTACGCCTTCGCCTCTTTCAAAACGAACGTAGTCAACAACTGTGATCTTGCCGCCGAGCTGCTTAGCTGCTGCGTCAACATACTGCTGAACTGTCATCTTGTCGTCCTTAACGAAAGCCTGTTCAAGGAGGCAGTTTTCGGAATAATACTTGCCAACCTTACCCTCGGCGATCTTAGCCTTAACCTGTTCAGGCTTGGTAGCCATCTTAGGATCTTCAGCCATCTGAGCCATGATGATAGTCTTTTCATTTTCAAGAACTTCAGCAGGAACACTCTCTCTGTTAAGATATGCAGGGTTCATAGCAGCAACCTGAAGTGCGCAGTCCTTACCCACTTCAAATGCCTTGTCAGCAGGAAGATCTGTATCAAGCTTTACCATAACGCCGATGCTTCCGCCGCCGTGAACGTAAGGAACAAGAACACCCTCAAATCTTGCAAAACGGCGAATAACCATATTTTCTCTGATCTTGATGAAGAGATCCTGGAGAGATTCTTCAACGCTCTTATCGCCGCCGCTGATAGTTGCAGCCTTAAGAGCATCAACATCAGCAGGGTTCTTTTCGATTACAGTCTTTGCAACAGCAGCAACGAAAGCCTTGAATTCTTCGTTGTTTGCAGCAAAGTCTGTTTCAATATTTACTTCAACAACAGCTCCGACATTGCCTTCTACCACAGAAGTAACAATACCTTCAGCTGCAATTCTTCCGCTCTTCTTAGCCTGTGTAGCAAGACCCTTTTCACGAAGAATCGTAACTGCAGCTTCTCTGTCGCCGTCAGCTTCTTCAAGAGCCTTCTTACAATCCATCATACCAACGCCGGTAGCTTTCATAAGTTCTTTGATTTCCTGAATGGATGCCTTTGCCATTTTTATTCCTCCCAAAAGTGTTAATATCGAAATATGGGCAGACATATATAAATGTGTCTGCCCGAAAAATCCGGAATTAAATTATTCAGCAGCTACTTCTGCAGCTTCTTCGGAAGCCTCAGCTTCTGTTTCAGCAGCAGCTTCCTGAGTACCCTGTCTGCCTTCGATGATAGCGTCAGCCATTGCGCCTGCAATAAGCTTAACAGCTCTGATAGCGTCATCATTACCGGGAATAACGTAATCAACATCATCGGGATCGCAGTTTGTGTCTACGATAGCAACTACGGGGATACCGAGCTTCTTAGCTTCGGAAACAGCGATCTTTTCCTTTCTGGGGTCAACTACGAACAGAGCGCCGGGGAGCTTGTTCATTGTCTTGATACCGCCGAGGAACTTTTCGAGCTTCTCTATTTCAAGTTCGAGCTTAACAACTTCCTTCTTGGGAAGAAGATTAAAAGTACCGTCTTCCTGCATTTCGTGGAGCTGTTCAAGTCTCTTGATTCTTCTCTGGATCGTCTTGAAGTTTGTCATCATACCGCCGAGCCATCTTGCGTTTACATAGTGAACGCCTGCTCTTAAAGCCTCTTCCTTAACGGAATCGCCTGCCTGCTTCTTTGTACCTACAAAGAGAACTGTGTCGCCGTTGGCTGCAACTTCACGGATGAAGCTGTAAGCCTCGTCAAGCTTCTTTACGGTCTTCTGAAGATCGATAATGTAAATACCGTTTCTCTCCGTAAAGATGTAAGGTGCCATTTTAGGGTTCCATCTTCTTGTCTGGTGACCGAAATGTACACCGGCTTCAAGAAGCTGTTTCATTGATACTACGCCCATTGTTTTTTCCTCCATTTGGTTTTTTTATTATATCCTCCGCCCGGCTTGGCTTAACTTAAACTTGCATAAGCAAGCACCAACGTTAAAAGCACAGACGTGTGAATTACTGAAATATTATACCACATTTCAATTGCATTTGCAACTATTTTTTTATGTTTATTTGCACAATTTTTTGCATTTTACATTCACATCTTTTAATAATATTGACTCATCGGCAGAGATAAGTATAGTATCAGTGCCAATTATTTCAATATCACGGCATTTTATGACAATATCATCATCCTTACCCAGAAATCCGAACATCCGATACCTGCCGTATATGACGATCGACTTTATTGTAAAGCTGTCCGTGTCAAATTCAACATCATCGGCATATCCTATCTTCGTTCCCGAACGGATATTAATTATTTCTTTTCTGCGTATGTCGTTAAGGGTGCATTTCATAGCTGTTACCGGCTTTCCGAAATATATTTTTTATAATTACTATTCGCAAAGCGGCTTGTATTATGCATTATTTCAGTTCAATGACCGTTACACCGTCTTCGCCCTCGCCAAAAACACCCGAGCGAAAACTTTTTACTGAGGGGTGATGTTTGAGATGATTCTGAATACCCTGCCTTAACACGCCTGTTCCCTTTCCGTGAATGACCGTAATGATGCCTGCGCCCGTAAGC
This sequence comes from Oscillospiraceae bacterium, assembly GCA_022769565.1. Taxonomy (GTDB): domain Bacteria; phylum Bacillota; class Clostridia; order Oscillospirales; family Ruminococcaceae; genus UMGS363. Next base: position 29,924 of record JALEJQ010000082.1, on the reverse strand, counting down.
ACAGCGTTGTCAATGAACATATCCATTTCATGAATGCCCTCGTCAACGGCACAGCCTCTTATATCCAGTTCAAGAGAAGCGCTGCGCTGCATTTTTCCTCTGACGTTTTTTGAGGAGACCTTTTTGTTCTGAACAGTCACCTTTTGTTCCGGTTCAAGCAGACGCAGCTTGCTGATATTGACCTTGGTTTTCATAATTCCTGCCTGAACGAAAACATTTCCGTTTGCGTCCGGGTCGCCGGCAAGTATTCCCGTTTTGTCAATATCGAAAATAAGAACTCTGTCTCCCCTTTTCAGCGCTCTGGGCAACTTGTATTCCTTATGCTCGCGATTCTGAACAGGGTTTGCGGTATCGTACATTTTATTGAGCACAGACTTGCTCTTTGATTTTGCATTTAAAGCAAGTTTTGAAAAATCCGCCTTGTCCTTCTGTTTGCGCAGTTCGTCAAGCTCGTCAAGGATAGAATCCGACTGCATACGGCAGCTTTCAACGATTCGCATAGCCTGAACTCTTGCTTTTTCAAACTCGGATTCCTTTTTGCTGTTAAAATCGTCTATTTCCTTTTCAAGTTCAGCCAGCTTTTCTTCATGTTCACGCTTTAATGCAGAGATCTCTTCATTCTGCTTTTCAAGCTGCCGCCTTGACTCTTCAAGCTTGGCAACAACTTCTTCAAAGCGCTGATTTTCCGTAGAAACAAGGCTTTGCGCTTTGCTTATTATATTTGACGGAACGCCGAGCTTTGCCGAGATTGAAAAAGCGTTTGATTTTCCGGGAGAACCGATAATAAGACGATATGTCGGCTGAAGCGTAGCAATATCAAATTCGCAGGACGCATTTTCTATCCCGGGCGTTTCTATAGCAAACAGCTTAAGCTCCTGATAATGGGTCGTAACAAGCAGCCTGCTGCCCTTTGCAACCATATCCTCAATAATGGAAACAGCCAGCGCGGCGCCTTCTACAGGATCCGTTCCCGAACCAAGTTCGTCCAGAAGTATAAGGGATCTGTCATCGGCAGCTTCAAGTATCTGTACAACGCTGCTCATGTGGGAAGAAAACGTGGACAGGCTTTGCTCAATGCTCTGCTGGTCGCCTATATTTACAAGAATATGATCAAATACGGATATTTTGCTTCCGTCCGAAGCCGGTATCATAAGTCCGCACATTGCCATCGCTGTAAGCAAACCGGTGGTTTTCAGAATAACGGTCTTACCGCCTGTGTTGGGACCTGTAACAATAAGCGCCTGATACTCTTCTCCCAGCTTTATATCAACGGGAACCACCTTATTTTTGTCAATAAGAGGATGCCGTGCCTTTTTCAGGTCAATAAACCCGTTATCAGAAATTTCGGGAATACATCCCCTCATTTTTGCACCAAGATTTGCCTTTGCAAAATAAAGATTTATCTCGGCACAGGTCTCATAATCCGCAGAAAGAGATTCGGCGCAGTAAGCACAATCTCCCGAAAGCTCCGCTATGATACGCTCTATTTCCTCCTGTTCACGGCTTTGAAGCACCTTTATATCGTTATTTGCTTCAACAACCGACATAGGCTCGATAAAATAGGTCGAGCCTGTAGCTGAGGTGGCATGGACAAGTCCGCTTACGTTGCCTTTGAACTCCGCTTTAACGGGCAGAACGTATCTTCCGTCACGCATTGTAACGATATTTTCCTGCAAAGATTTCTGTATCTCAGCCGAACGAACCAGCTTATCAAGGCTTTCTCTAATTCTTACTCCTGCCTGAGCGATCTTGCGCCTTATATCCGCAAGCTCCTTGCTTGCCATATCGGAAATTTCATCTTCCGTTATAATTGCGTTCCTTATCTTATCTTCAAGATATTTATTCGGCGACAGTGCAGAAAAAAGATAACCTATGGACGTATCTGTCTCATCCACGGTCTTATACCAGTCCGACAGCATCCTTACCTGATAAAGCATCTGAGCAATGTCAAGAAGCTCTCTCAGAGAAAGGCTTGCGCCCGAAGACGCACGCCTTAACGAACCTCTTATATCCTTAAAATTTGAAAATGACGGAGTTCCGTATTTTACCGACAGATCAAATGCGTCCGAAGTTTTTTTCATTTCCGACTTTACAATGTCAATATCTGTCTGAGGCTCAAGAGCCAGTGCCGCTTCCTTTGTTCTTGAATTGGATGCCTCATCGGACAGCATTTCAAGAATTTTATGTAATTCAAGCGACTTGTAATAGTTATTCATGATGACCGCCTTTCCTGATAAAGGGATTATAAAACAGAGTAGTAATACTCAAGTGTTTTAAATTTGTGCATAAGTCTTGTAACGATATACTTCTCTGATATGTTCCCTATGGTCTCCTGCGCCCTGGGCGAAAGACGGAAATTGAAAATTTTTTCAAAGTCCGACAGGCATATGAACTGCAGCGCCGCAAGCTCGTCAGGATTTATTTTAACGTTGTAATAATTTTTTTCAAACCCTTTCCGATAAAAATGCTCGCTGCACAAAACATATGCCTTATCTATCAGAAAGTACATTTCGGGTGCACTGTAAGTAAAACAGTTCAGACACCCTATAAGCTGAGGTATATAGCCTATATCAGACGTAAATCTCAGTTCAAATACGCTCTTGATGAAATCGCAGCTCCGCTTGTCCGTATCAAGCATATACAGACAGTTCAGCACCAGCCGCATTATGTTATTGTCATGCTGGCTGCTTCCCGAAAGGATAGCATACCTTGTAACATCGCATATATAGCAGGCAAGAGCCAGCTTTTTTATATCAAGGCGAAGATTGAAAAAATCGTATATTATCTCGCTGCTGTTCAGATAATACTTGTCCTTCCTTACGTCCAGACAAAGGGTGGAATAAGAAAAAAGCTGTGCAGCAGCGTGATTTTTGCCGGTTATTTTATTTGCCCCCTTGACAATAACATCGAGAGTGCCGAAATCTTCGGTAAGAATGCTTATAAACTTGTCATTTTCTCCTGCATTACGCTCGGATATCACAAGTCCCTTGACTGTTTCCATCGGCAACCTGATTATCTCCTTTTAAATTACTCAGCAGTATCCCCTTATACGCAAGATAGTCCGAGATCCTGCCGCTGGTTTCAAATACATCCCATTTATCCTCATTGTAATTGATTGTCATAATACAGCCTCCGAAAGATGAAACTATATTACAATTATGTCCGCATAAAAATTATTTATCAGAGGTATTATTTGAAAGTCCGAAGCTTCTGATAAGAGCTTCGCTGTTTCTCCAGTCCTCTTTTACCTTTACCCAGCATTTAAGGTTGACCTTTATTTCAAAAAAGCGTTCAAGGTCGTTTCTTGCAAGGCTGCCTATTTTTTTCAGCATAGCGCCCTTTTTGCCTATGACCATACCCTTGTGGGAATCTCTTTCGCAGAATATCACCGCAGAAATGTCGAGAATATCCTCTCCGCTGCTATCTACACGCTCGCTCATCTGCTCGACCGTGACCGCAATTCCGTGAGGAACTTCATCGTGCATAAGATTAAGTATTTTTCCTCGGATAATTTCGGCGGCAAGCACTCTTTCCGGCTGGTCGGTGAAGGAATCATCGGGGAAATAGTGCGGACCCTCCACAGCGTATTTTTTTATTTCTTCCCAGATAATGTCAACGCCGTCGTTTTCCCTTACGCTTGCGGGAATAACAGCCTTAAAATCGTACAATGACGAAAATTCCGCTATTTTCTGCGCAATTTCAGCTTTATCCGAAATAAGATCGATTTTATTTATCACTAAGATAACATTGTCATTTTTATGGAATCCGGCAATAATTGAACGTTCAATATCATTTATATTTTTTGCAGCGTCAACTACCAGAATTATAAGGTCAACGTCTGTAACGGAATCCTTTACCGCCCTGTTCATACATTCGCCCAGCTTGTTTTTAGCCTTCTGAACGCCGGGAGTGTCCATAAAAACGTACTGAGTCTCATTTTCCGTAACGATACCTGTGATCCTTGTACGGGTAGTCTGAGGTTTTGCACTTGTAACAGCTATCTGTTCTCCCACAAGCACATTGAGCAAAGAGGATTTTCCCACATTTGCCCGTCCCATTATTGTAATAAATTCAGTTTTTGTATTCATAGCTTCAAATTCCTTTAAAAACAAAAATAAACGATAAGACCGCAAAGAACACAGCTGCGATCAACGCAGGCGGATCATCCGTAAAATACATCCCGATTTTCGCAAAAACTTCCGTGTCCCATAATAAAAATATTCCCACAGCCACAGAAAACAAAGCCGCTATAAGCACAGCGGCAGCCGCAGAATCCTTGGCAGCAGCGGCAAGTTTTTCCTTCTTGTCCGTTGTCAGATCCACCGCCTTTTCAACCGCCGTATTCACCGCTTCGCTGACAATAACAGAGGAAAACGCAAGCATAAGCAGCGCATATTCCGACCTGCTCAGATCGTAAAAAAGCGACAGAAGAACGACCCATACCATTGCAGCGATATGAAACCGAAAATTCATCTGTGTCCTTATATTGTAAACAATTCCCTTAAAGGCGTATGTAAAGCCTTTAAAAAAGTGCCTGATATTTTTAAGCATTTTCGTTCGTAAAGGTTGCTTCTCTGGAAATACCGAGAGATTCCAGTATCAGCTCTTCCTTTTCGTGCATTTTTGCAGCTTCAAGAGCAGAGGTCTCGTGGTCGTAGCCCAGCAGATGAAGCATGGAATGAACGGTAAGGAAGCCCACCTCACGTTCCAGAGAATGACCGTAAATATGAGCCTGCTTTACAGCCGTTTCCATGGAAATGACCACATCTCCGAGAAGAAATGCTCCCGTTTCGTTATTCACATCGTAAACGCCGTTCTCTCCCAAGGGAAAAGAAAGTACGTCCGTAGACTTGTCCTTGTCACGATACACCCTGTTAAGCTGTCTTATCTCGTAATTATTGACAAAAGATACGCTTACTTCTGCATCGCCCTCAAAATTCTCCGTTGTAAGAACAGCCTGACAGCATTTTCTTATCAAAAGGCGAAGCCCCACGGGGATTTTTACCTCACGCTGGTTATTCCTTATCATTACCTTTACCTTTGCCATATAAAACCACCCTTTCATATTACTTCCTGCCCCCGATACCTGCGGAAGCTTTTTTCACATCTTATCTTTTTCTTTCCTCATCAGCTTTTTCATATGCTTTTATAATATCCTGAACCAGTTTATGCCTTACAACATCCTTTTCCGAAAAATGATTAATATATATATCATCTACATTTTTCAATATACGCATAGCGTCAATAAGACCTGACTTGCGGCTGTCGGGAAGGTCTATCTGAGTAATATCTCCGGTAATTACCATTTTGCTGTTAAAGCCAAGCCTTGTAAGGAACATTTTTATCTGCTCTCTTGTGGTATTCTGCGCTTCGTCAAGGATTATAAAGGAATCATCAAGAGTACGTCCTCTCATGTAAGCAAGGGGCGCAACTTCGATGCTTCCGCGCTCCATATGTTTTGCAAAGGTCTCCGCACCGAACATATCGAAAAGAGCGTCGTAAAGTGGTCTGAGGTACGGGTCTACCTTATTCTGAAGGTCTCCGGGAAGGAAACCCAGCTTTTCCCCTGCTTCCACCGCAGGACGGGTAAGTATTATTTTTGTCACTTCATGAGCCTTGAACGCCTTTACCGCCATTGCGACCGCAAGGTAAGTTTTTCCCGTTCCGGCAGGACCAACGCCCATAACAATGGTATTTTTTTCAATTGCCTTAACATAGTTTTTCTGACCGAGGGTTTTGGCTTTTACCACTTTTCCGCCTGTAGTTACGCAGATACCGCCGTCTGCAAGCTGTACCGCCTGCTCCGAAGTACCCTCGTCAACCATTGTATTGATATAACGTATATTCTGCTCGTTGATAGTTTCTCCCTTGCGAATAAGGTCTATAAGTGCTTTAACGGCGCTTTCCGCTTTTATAACATTCTGTTCTTCGCCGCTTATCCGTATATCATTTCCGCGGCTGAGTATGGCAACGCCGTACTGTCTCTGCATTATATTGATATTTTCATCAAAATTTCCGAAAAGGGCGATAATTTCATCTATACGTTCAACATTAACTATACGTTCCGCCATAAAAGCACCTCAAAAATCCCAATCAGCATATTCTGCGCCGATTTTCAACTATAATCAAATTATATTATAACATATATATTCTGAAAATAAAAGAGGGAAAAATTAATATTTTGCCATAATTTCTTGAGTTATTCCTATATCACCCTCCAAGGTATATGTAACGGTAACGCTTACACCGTCCTCTGTTTCGGTATATCTTGTTTGTTTATCAATTATTTCAATATCTTCTCCGCCGTAAAAATTATATTCATAATTCTTTATTTTTTCATCAAGCAGGGCAGTCACCTGTTCCCTGTCATACATACATTCCGTCAACACATACGGTTTTATCTCCTCAAAAACGATACCCACCGGCAGTTTCAGGTTAAAAACGCTAAGATAATTCAAGGATTCTGAAAACTCATACTCTCCGTCTATGCCTTTATTAAGATAAAGGGGTATCTTTACGCCAAACAAATAAAGCGACTTTCTTGTAAAGCTGTCGGAATATTCGGTAACTGTTTCGCTGTAAGGCTGAAAAAAGGTTATTTCCTCATTATATCTGCCTATTATCTCCCCCATTGCGTGAACGTAATAGTCGTGGTCAAGCTTTCCGTTAACTGTTCCGCTGACAAGAAGATCGCCTTTTTTTACTCCGTCATAAAGCATTGGAACAAGCATTCCCATATATACGTTTTTTATTTCAACGATCTGTGCGTCCTTTGCCGCAATTATATTGCACGGAGAAGCAGTCGGCACCATTTCCGGCTTTTCCGTTCTCTCGCTGACCTCCACAAGTATCCTGCACCCGGAGGAACGTATACCTATCCAGCTGAATCCGTCAAAAGCAGTTATTATCTGCCTTTCGCACCTCCGCAGGTCAAGAGAAGGAATAAATTTTCCTATTGCTATGCCGTAATCATTCATTACCGAAATTATCTCGGTGTCCGACATACTTTCATTGCCGTAGACCTCTATGGTAAGGACTGTGTTGGAAAGATAAAATATCATTGCCGCCGCAAGAACCGTACCGACCGCAATGCCGAATCTTTTTTTGTATCCCATAAGCCGGAAAGCAAGTCCGTGCTTATCTTCCCTTTCAAACTGAGCGGAATTTCCGTTTACAAGCGCTTTCAGTTCATCATGATCACACCAGCTTATTTCTCCGTAAACGAATTTTCCGTCCGTTCTCAGGTCATGAACGGCAAATCCGCTGTTTCTCAGCTTATTGACAATATCGGATATATCTGCGGCAAAAATTTTAAATGAAACATATCCCAGTATTTTACTGTACATAATTTTGCTCTCCTATTCAAATTCAAATGTCGAAAACTTTCCTTCAACTACAATCCCGTCGGTATTGTAATCCGATATTTTAAGGTTTTCCCCCCATATCCGAAGAGTGACCGTTGCGGTTTTGAGCAGTATATAAATATCGTTATACTCGATTATCCGCTTGCAGTTCTCAATTTCAAGCCGTGTATTGTCCGTAACGTTCATATATGTATTCAGATACAGCTGCTTTTTGCATAGTCTTGCAACGGCATTATTGTATTCTTCTTTAAGCTTCAGCCTCATTTTTAACGTTTCCTCCCGATCGTTTATTTAGCTCTTAACTATTATATTAGGAATAAAAATAACATATACTTTATCAATGTGAAAAACGAACAGGAAAGGAACAGCCGATAATATGAAAAAAGCATTGAAATTTATAACGGGCGCTTTGGTTCTTGCCTATGCCGCCGCTCTGATCTGCTGCGCCAAGGAAGTGGGAGAAGCCGTTGTACGCTCAATAAATGTGTGTATTCAGACGATAATCCCGTCCTTATTTGCATTTATGGTCATTTCGGGATTTATCATATCCTCAAACCTGTACGCAGTCATAAGTCTGCCCTTCGGTGCAATTGCACGGTACATATTCCGCATTCCCGACAAGCTTTTTTCCGTTTTTCTGTTAAGCTCGGCGGCAGGATACCCTATAGGAGCCAAGCTGCTTTCCGACCTGTACAAAAACGGCAGGACAGATAAAAAAACCGCCGAAGAAATGCTCGGCTACTGCTATATGGGAGGTCCTGCTTTTTTCTGCGGAACGGCAGGGTTAAAGCTCTATTCAAGCGTAAAGATAGGAATGCTTATCTTTATTTGTATTTTCGCCGCCAATACCACCATAGCCGTTATTATAGGCTTTAAAAGAAAAAATAACGCCATCTGCCAAAGCTGCGAACCCATAAAAGTAACGTTCCGCCTGACCGACCTTATAAACTCCATAAACTCCGGCGGAGCAGCCTTGTTAAAGATATGCGCAGCAATAGTTTTTTTCTCATCGTTTATAGCAATTCTGGATAAAACAGGAATTTTGACCGCAGCAGCAGTGTTTTTTTCCGAGCTAAGCGGATTATCCTATGAAAACTGCACGGCAATTCTGAGGTCAATGCTTGAGATAAGCAATATTTCGTTCATTCAGCCCGATATTCAGCTTCTTCCTATCGTTACCGCTCTGCTGTCCTTCGGAGGTCTATGCGTTATAATTCAGGTAGAAGGAGTTTTAAATGGTAGATTTTTAACAAATATTTTTTATTTAAGCAGAATAATATCAATGATTTTATCATATATATACTGTAAAATTTTAATATATGCAATTGATGTCAATAAAATTATACAAACAGATTGTAATGTTCAATCCTCATTACGTCATAATTCACCAATTCCAAGTTTATTTTTGTTAATTATGACAATTTTATTATTATCAAAAAATTTTATAGTCAAATCTAAAAAAATGTGATATAATATATTTGATGTATAGAACCAATTGAAAGGAATTGATAATCTATGGCAAAGAAGAAATATTTTGGCAATGATATACCACCCCAGTGCCAGTATTGTATGTACGGTACAAGAGCTAAAGACGGCGGAAAGGTTCTTTGCGAAAAGCGCGGTCTTGTTGACGGTAATTCATCATGCTCAAAATATATGTATTCGCCTCTTAAAAGGATCCCGGTCAAGCAGCTTCATATTCCCGGAAACTTTGATGACGATTGATTTTTATGTTTACATAAACCAAAAGCAGCGGTTATTTTGCCGCTGCTTTATTTTTTTCCGCAACAGTTATGCCCTCTGCCACCGCTTTGAACACAGGTCCGCAGGAAACATTTCCGGATATACCATTTTCAATTAGCACGGTAACAGCATACTTGGGATTCTGAACGGGAAAATATCCCGTGAACCAACAGTTCATTTCCTCGTTTCCGTTTTCATCGTACCTTCCCGTCTGAGCCGTTGAGGTTTTTCCTGCACATTCCACCAGATACGACCTTGACCTTGAATTATCCGCATTTACCACATCTACCATAAAATTCTGAAGCTCTTTCGCAGTAAGATAGGATATTACACGCTTATTTATCTTGTATTTTTCCTCAAGAACATTTCCGTATCTATCCCTTGTGCCGATTATCAGCTTAGGTTCGGCGCACATTCCGTCATTTGCAATAGCCGCCGTCATTCTGCATATCTGCAAAGGCGCAGCGGTAAGCTTTCCCTGCCCGAAGGAAAAATTCCCCTTTTCCGCTCTGACAGAAAGCTCCTTTTCGCTGGGCAAATATCCGCTTTCAGAAACTACTCCCCTGCAAAGCACGGTTTCCTGACCAAATCCAAAGTTTTTGGCGGTCTGAAGGTATTTTCCGCTGTCGATATATTCGCTTAACGCAATAAAATAGGGGTTGCAGGAGCTTTCGATCGCTTCTCTCATGTCAATTTCTCCGTGTCCGCCCCATTTATGGCAGTTGAAGATCTGCCCGTTAACGTCTATAGAGCCTGTGCAGGTATATGAAAATTCGGAGCTTATCCCCGATTCAATAGCTGCCGAAGCCGTTACCAGCTTAAATATTGAACCGACGCTGTATGCCGAAAAAGCACGGTTTATAAAGGGTGATTCACTGTCATCAAGGCTTTCTTCCAGAGCGCTTATGTTATATTCGGGGTAACTTGCACAGGCCTTTATATATCCGTTTTTTACGTCCATTACGATAATTGCGCCTTTTTCACAGCCCGAAGCCTCCATAGCGTTTTCGCATATTTGCTGAATTTCTGCGTCAATCGTTGTTATAACGCCTGCTTCCAGTTCATCGGCAACGCTTATCTCCGAATACAAGCCGTCAAGAACGCCGCCCACCGCATTTACGCTGAACACGGCTTCGTTTTCTTCATAATTACTGTGTATAAACTCGCTGTAGGCATACTCAATTCCGCATACGCCTTCATTATCTGCGGTATAGCCTATGATATGCTTTGCAGGCTGGTCGTCGTCCGTTCGTGTAAACTTAGCAAAAACAGGTAAAATATCGGACGCTTCTTTTTCCACAGGACATAAAAATGGCAGATTTCCTTTCATTCCGTTATTGAACGCATCCATATCGGTAACATAATCCAAAACTTTAAGAGAATTTAAATCATTGGGATTGATAAGAACTTTATAACCTACAGAACGGTTATTGAGTCTTACACCATTGCAGTCGTAGATAGAAGCATATTCGCTTACCTCCGATATTCTGTACTGCCCCCTGCCCGTTGAAGCGCTTATAACATCTTCATCACGGTTTATAACAAGCACTCTTACCGCAAGCAGCAAAGCCGCAGCCGCAGCCAAACATTCAGCCGCTGTCATTCTCCAGGACATAAAAACACTCCCGTATCAATAATTGTGTTTATTATTGACACGGGAGTGTAAATATATGCTTATTTTATGTTATTTTTGATTTTAGCCGATGTAAGAGTATTTTTCATCAGCATGGCAATGGTCATAGGACCTACTCCGCCGGGAACAGGAGTTATATAACCTGCCTTTTCAAAGCAGGCGTCATAATCAACATCTCCGCAGAGCTTTCCGTTTTCAAGACGGTTCATGCCAACGTCAATTACCGCAGCACCTTCCTTTACCATATCCGGGGTAACAAACTTCGCTTTTCCTACCGCAGCTACAAGGATATCCGCCTTGCTGCAAATTTCCTTGAGATTTTTTGTATGGGAATGACAAATAGTAACGGTAGCGTTTTTGTGAAGAAGAAGCATAGCCATAGGCTTGCCCACAATATTGCTTCTGCCGATAACTACGCAGTTTTTGCCGTCCGTTTCAATACCTGTCTGAGCAAGCATTTCCATTACTCCTGCAGGAGTACAGGGCAAAAAGCTGAAATCGCCTATCATTATATGTCCAACGTTTGCAGGATGGAATGCGTCAACGTCCTTATCGGGACGGATAGCATTGATAACTGCGTTTTCGTCAATATGCTTCGGAAGCGGCAGCTGAACAAGTATTCCGTTCACCTTATCGTCGCCGTTGAGCTTTTCCACAAGAGCAAGAAGCTCGTCCTGCGTTGTTTCTTCGGGAAGAGCGTATTCAAAGGACTCAAAGCCTACCTCTGCGCAGGCTTTTTTCTTATTGTTTACATAAACTCTTGAAGCAGGATTATTGCCAACGATAACTACGGCAAGTCCGATGCTTATACCCTGCGCCTTAAGCTTGTCGGCTTCTTCCTTTACCTGAGCCTTTACGTTTGCGGAAATAGCCTTTCCATCAATTATTTTCGCCATTGTTATTTTCCTCCTCTGCCGCTGCGCTGTCTTCTTTCAGCGAATCGGTCTCATCTTTATCTGTATCATCCACCAGCTTGTCCTTATCATCAAGAACCTCGCTGTCGGTTTTTGATCTGCGTTCTTTCTTTTCCTTGCGTTTCTGCTCTGCCTCCTCATATTTTTTCTCGGTCTCGGCAAGAAGCGCCTTGGATTCTTCCGTATCCTTATATAATGTATATTCGCCGTCTGTTCTTATTTTCATTCTCATAGCAACAATTACCGCTATAGCGGCAACAACGCTCAAAGCTGCAACAAGCTGTGAAATTCTCAGATGACCTACCATAAGGCTGTCGGTACGCAGACCCTCGATAAAGAATCTTCCAAGTCCGTACCAACCAACATACATAAAGAATATCTCGCCGTCAAATTTCCTGTGCTTAAAATAGAAATGCAGTATCAGGAATCCGATAAGGCACCATAAGGATTCATACAAAAAGCAGGGGTGAACAGGCTGCGTCGGGTCTACAGTTACGCCTGTAGAGCTGTAAATAGCGGAAGCGTTTGCGGATAACGCAGACTGTATCCTCGGGCTTGTCATTCCCCAAGGCAGGTCGGTATTGCTGCCGAAGCACTCGTGATTGAAGAAATTTCCCCATCTTCCGAGAGTCTGACCGATAAGGAATCCCATGCCGGTTAGATCCAGTATCGGCAGTAGCTTCACTTTCCTTATTTTAGCCGTTATCAAGCCGAAAAGCAATGCGCCTATGATTCCTCCGTATATGGCAAGTCCGCCGTCACGCAAAGCAAATATCTCGCTGAGGTTATCCTTGTAATTATCCCAGCTCATAAATACATAGTAAAGCCTTGCTCCGATGATAGCGCCGATAAAGCCAAAAAATACGGCGTCGGTGGCTCTGTCGCTGTCAAGTCCCACATCCTTCATTTTTCTGAAGCAATATATAACGGCAAGAAGCAGACCTAAGCCTATCATTATGCCATACCATTTTATCTGAACGCCGAATATGGTGAACGCTGTGCTGTAAACAGGAAACTCAATGTTCAGCGCAGGAAAAGATATTGTGTTCCACTCTGAATTGCTCATTTCTGTTCCTCCTTGGAATTTACAGGTTCAATTATTGAAATTACCACGTTATCGGTATCGAACTGCTTGTTAAGACGTGCTGTAACGTCCTCAAAGGTGCAGTTTGCAACGGTCTCGATATTATCAAAAGCAGTCAGCTTTTCCATGCTGTTGTTAAGCATAATTGTCGCAACCGCCTCTGCATCGTTAAGGTCACGGATAAGAGAACCGTAGTAGGACTTCTTGATAATATTAAAACGCTCTTCGTCAAGACCTTCCTTTTTGCAGCGGTTTATCTCTTCGATTATTTTATCTCTTACAAGGCGTGGATTTCTCGATTCTCCGCCGAAAATGGAGCAGAAATATCCGTCACCGTCAAAAACCTCGGAAGAGAAGGAAGAATTGATAAGTCCTTCGTCATAAAGCTTTTTGTAAAAATCCGAGCTTTCATCTGCAAGCAGCGACAGAACAAAATTTGTTTCAATTTCCGCTTTAAGTCTATCAATGCCATTTTCAGGTTTTGCCTTAAAGCCAATATTGAACATAGGCAGGGAAATTTCAAGCTGCTGTACCATCTCATGCTTGCATACGGTATCAGGTTCAAACTCAAAAGCTGTTTCAAGCTCTATATTTTCATTCTGTTTAAGGCACTTGTCGCATATTTCAAGCACTTTATCGGGATCAACATCGCCTGCAATGCTGAGAACCATATTGTTAAGGTTGTAGAAGGTATAATAGCACTTGTAAAGCAGCTCTGCGTTTATCTCGGCAATACTTTCCACCGTTCCAGCAATATCAATCTTTACGGGATGATTGTGGTACATTCCTTGAAGCATATTGAAAAATACTCTCCAGCCGGCATTGTCATCGTACATTCTGATCTCCTGACCGATGATGCCCTGCTCCTTCTGTACCGTAGCCTCCGTAAAGTAAGGCTCCTGGACGAAGTTAAGCAGTATTTCCAGGGATTCGTACACGTTGCTCGTTGTGCTGAACAGGTAGCAGGTGCGGTCAAAGGAGGTATAAGCATTTGCCGAAGCGCCTGTCTTTGCGTAAAGGCTGAAAACATCGCAGTCTTCGTTTTCAAACAGCTTATGCTCAAGGTAATGGGCTATGCCGTTTGGAACGGTTATAAAATCGGGTTCGTTCTTGGTTTTGAACTTAGTGTTTATAGAACCGTATTTTGTTCCGAACAGAGCGTGGGTCGTGCTGTAATTATCCATTTTCCAGACGTAAATATCAAGACCGGCAGGGTGCTTTATATGAGTATATTGTTCATTTGTGCGCTTGTTGCTGATCATTTCTCTGTTCATCATTCAGCATTCTCCTTTCCGGTAAGAACATACACAGTATCAAGTGTAAGGGATCCTGCAGCTTCAATAATGTCCTCTCTTGTCACGGAGTACAGCTTTTCAATTTCATCTTCCGGAGAATTGGATAAGCCGGAATAATTCTGCTTGAAATACCAGTCGGCAATTGAACGTGCGCCGTCATTAACGCTTCTCAGCGAATTGATAATGGCAAGACGGGCTTCGTTTATCTCACTGTCGGTAAAATCTCCACGTTTTACAGCTTCAAGCTGATTGAGTATTTCCGCTTCCGCTTTTTCAAGGTTGGAATGCTCCACACCGCTGTCTACAATAAGAACGCCTTTTTTATCGTTGTAGCCGGAAGAGCAGTAATAGCAAAGACTCAGCTTTTCACGAACGTTAAGGAACAGCTTTGAGAAAGGAGTTCCGCCGAATACAGCGCTCATCAGCTTCATCGCCTGAATATTACTGCAATCGGACTTAAACGCCATTACCATTTTGCTCTGAACAACGTCAAGCTGTTCGGAAACACGCTCCACTGTATCCTTGGCTTTGGAAAGCTCCGAGCTATTGTCGCCCTTGTAGGAACGCTCGATGCCCGACATACTATCTTTTATCATTTTCTTAACGCTGTCATCGGGTTCGGAAGCGCCTACAAAAGTAATTTCTATCTGAGCAGTCTTCATAAGCTCTTTATACTGCTCATAAGCAGCTGCGGAGGTTATTTTTTCCGCAGAACTTCTGTCGCCTTTAGCGGAAATCGCACAGGGCTCATTCTTGTAGATAGTTTCGCCTGCACGTCTGAACGCATATGAACGCTTTTCATTTATTTCTGCGTCAATATCGTCTATAAGCTCCTGCTTTTTAAGGTTAAAATCACTTTCAAAGAATCCTCCGTTTTCAACATAAGGCTTTGTAAGGCAGCCCATAAGGACTTCGGTGGTCTTTCCGGTAATTTCTTCACCGTCAAAGGTATAACGGTCGTTTATGCAGCTTGACATAAGCGAAACGACCTGGCTGTCACCCAGCTTTGACACAGCTCCCCTGAGAGAAGCACCGTAAAGCTCAGAGAGCTTTCTGTTAAGCTCCGTTATGGACTTGTACTCGCTGCTGCTGTCCGAAATAACATAGGGTATAACTGCATTAAGTGCCGCTTTATCCCGTGTAAGCTCAGTCACAAGATGAACGATAAGCGTATTTGTTTTCTGACACTCGTTTATTATGGTTGTAAAATGAATGCCCTCACCGATTTTTTCACGATCGTATCGTATTTTCAATAATATCACTCCTATGAAAAAATGCCCAAAGAAAAAGTTTCAGCCGTAAGCGTGTACTTTTTCTTTATTTTAACAAGTCTTTTTAATTATAGCACATATTTTTTTAAAATACCATAGCTGAAACAAATTTTTACTTCTTGACAAAGTATTTTTTTCATATTACAATTAATGTGTACAAAATATGTATTATTATACTGTTAAAATACCTGTCAGGGAGTGGTAATTATTAAAATCGATCCTTCTGAATGCCCTTACTTTTTAAACGATTATTTTACATATCAGCGTGTAGTACGTCTGAAATCAGAAAAAACCATTGAAGCATATTATTTTGACCTGCGGCTTTTTCTGCGTTACCTTAAAGTAAAAAACGGAGTGGTCAAGCCCGATACTCCATTCAAGTTTATTGAGATAAAGGACGTTCCCCTTGAATATATAAAGAATTTTACAAAGCTGGACGCTCTCCAGTACCTTAACTATGTAGCTTCGGAACGTGGCAACACCGCAAAGACAAGACACAGAAAACTTGCTTCGCTGAGAATGTTTTTCAAATGCCTTTACCGTGACCTTAACATGATAGACAGCGACCCCATCAAGGACGTTGATTATCCTAAAATGCCCGATCACCTGCCAAAATTCCTTACACTTGACGAAAGCATCAATCTTCTTGAAAATATGAACCCCGACGACCCCTATTATCTCCGTGATTACTGTATAGTTACCCTTTTCATCAACTGCGGAATGCGTCTGAGCGAGCTTGTGGGACTTAATCTTCAGGATGTGAACATTGACGAGCGTTCCATGCGCCTGCTGGGAAAGGGAAACAAGGAACGCATAATCCACATCAATGACGCCTGCACAGACGCTATCGTCAGCTATCTTCCCACAAGAAAGCAGTCGGAAAAGGAGCCTAATGCGCTGTTTCTGAGCAAACAGGGCACACGCATTAGCAACCGCCGTGTTGAGCAGATAGTAGATAACGCACTGAAGGACAGCAATCTTGACAACAGAGGCTTGTCTACACATAAGCTCCGCCATACCGCCGCCACCCTTATGTACCAGCACGGCAACGTTGACACGCTTATGCTGAAGGAGATACTTGGGCACAAAAGCATTTCCACCACGGAAATTTATACTCACGTTTCAAACGACGACCTTAAAGCAGCTATGGACGCCTCGCCTCTTGCAAATATCAAAAATAACAAGAAGCCGCCGAAGAATTGATCTTACGGCGGCTTTGTTCAGCCGTTGTCATCATCCCTGCGGATTTTGAAAACGATCCTGAAAAAGTTTGAGAGCAGCTTCGGGCTTTTGATCACAACAATTTTCATATGTACTCCTCCATAATAATTAAAAACGCTGACACTGCGTTCTTTGATATATATTATGCCGGCATGGAAAATTGGTGATTGGCAAAATCTATTTTTTGGAGAAAACTACAAGCAGTTTTCCTTTTTTTACTTCAATATCCGCATATTTTTCCGTAATTTCGTTGCTTACGCCAAGGGGAAAGCTCCTTTTAAGCGGATAGTCGGAAAGGTCGTATTTTGTGCCGCGGGATGTAACAACAGTTTCATCCGTAAGGGAAAAAATCGAGAAATACCACCCGTTTTTTCTTTTATACTGCCTTTTTCCGATGCTTTGAAGCATTATTATATTATCGCAGGAAAATATAGTTCCCTCTCCCCCGTTTTCGGCAATGAACTCCAGGGTCTGAATATTGGCAAAGGTGTGGTCAAATCTGCCGCCCAGAGCACCACAAAGCGTAATATAGCTGTATCCTGCTGCCAGAGCCTTTCTGACAGCAAGCAGCATATCCGTATCGTCCTTCTCGCATGGAACGGTCATTACCTCGCAGTCCTTGGGAACTTCTCCCTTTAAACTGTCAAAATCGCCCAGTACAATATCGGGGTTTATTCCCATAGCCTTTAAACGGGCATATCCTCCATCGGCGGCGATAATATATGCGTTTTGGGGTATCAAAGCTGCATCGATACCGCTTGTATCGGCGCTCCCGAAGATCCAGCATTCCTTCATTATAGCTTGTCCTTAATTTCCCATTCTTTTATCTGCTTTGCTTCTTCGTACATTTCAACATAGCTGTCGTACCTTGATCTTGGAATTACCCCGTTATTTACCGCTTCAATAACAGCACAGCCCTTTTCCTTTGTATGGGAACAATCCTGGAATCTGCATTTTGTATCAAACTCGGCAAACTCGTTAAAGCAATCTGCCAGATCGTCTTTCAGAATAATATCATACTTGTTTGTTTCAAAGGTGGAAAAACCGGGAGTATCAGCAATATAAGCACCGTTTTTCAGCTTGAAAAGCTCAACATGACGAGTAGTGTGCCTGCCTCGTCCCAGTTTGCGGCTTATTTCTCCCGTTTCATGCACGGTTTCCGTATCAAGATGATTCAGAAGCGTTGACTTTCCTGCTCCTGTATTGCCTGTAAAAGCACACAGCTTTCCGCTCATTTTATCATACAACGCACCGTAAGACGAAGGCTCGTCATAGTCTATCATAAAGACCTCCGCCCCCGAATTGCGGTAAATTTCCGCTATTCGTTCGTCAAATTTCAAGTCATTTTTTGTAACGGCAATAATGCTCCCGATTTTTTTATAGGAAGCAATGGCGATAAACTTATCGAGAAGAGTAAAATTCGGAGAGGGTTCGCAGGTGGAAACTACGAAAATAATATGATCAAGATTTGCAAGAGGTGGTCTTATGATACTGTTCTTTCTCGGCAGAATTTCCGATATGACACCTCTGTTATCCTGTATTTCCGTAATTTTGACATTATCCCCGACGCAGGGAGAAATATTCTGCTTGCGGAATATTCCCCTTGCTTTACATTCAATAACGCCCAAAGGGGACTCCACATAATAGAGTCCCCCGATAGATTTTATTACAAGTCCGTTTGATTCCATAATTAACCTGTCCTGTGCAAAAATCATAAATTAATAGCCATTTAAGATACTTTCCCAGAAATCATCGTCATCAAGGTCGATAACGTCATCTTCGCTTACATTTCCGTCATTGTCGTCATTTCCCGAAGGAGGCAGAGGTTCATTATTCTGAGTAGTTGTTTCTTCCTCATCGGCAAACAGATTTTTAAATATCTTCTTTTCAAAGCTGGTCTCAGTAACTGTACCTGCTTCATAATCAACGGTATATTCTCCGATAGTAGCGCTTTCCTTAGTATCATTATTGACAGCTTCAAGCATGATCTTCTGCATACCGCTTCCCTTAATGGTGATGGAAACAGTGGAAGCATAGGCAACATTATCTATCTTCTCGGTTCCGACGATATTGCCGTTATAATAGCAGTTGAAGGTCGCCGAACCGCCGTTTATGCCGCTGGGTATCTTAAAGGTTATGACTTCTTCGGCTTCCGGCGCTACACCTGTGCTTACAGTCAGAATAATTGTTGAATTAATGGGAACAACGTTTGATTTTCCGTCGTCGCCAATGGCAGGAATACTCTGTTCGATAACGGTATTTTCAGGCTCTGCGGAATCCTGCTTCATTACCTGAACGGTAAACTTGTCGCCGAGAAGAGTCTTGGCTGCGTCTATATCGTAGCCCACAACATCGGGAACAATAATATCCTGCTCCTCGGGACCGCGGCTTACATAAAGATAAACAGTTGAACCGTATTCAGCCTGTTCGTTTCTCGGGGGATCGGTCATTATTACCGTATCCTTATCAACTTCATCGTCAAAGACGCTCTTGATTATAACGTTAAATCCGTTGTTGTCGTGAAGCATACTCTGCGCAGTATTGGAATCAAGCTCATACACGTTAGGAATAGTTACCATTCTCGGACCCTTGCTGACAGTGACCTTTACGACAGCCTTGCCGATAAGATAATCACGTCCCTCAGCCGGATTCTGGGAAATAATTGCACCCTCGGGATATTCGGAAGAATACTCCTGAGATTCCACGTTAACTTCAAAAAGATTTGCATAATAGGTCTTTACTTCCTGATAGCTGTATCCGACTATATTAGGCATCTGACCTATCTCGGTCTTTTCAACATTGAGCGCCTTCATAAAGGCTATGGCGATAAACGCTACAACGATAATAAGTATTCCTGCGGCGATAGCTGTAAGAATTACAACAAAATAGGATGATTTTGATACCTTTTCTTCCTCTTCATAGTCGTTGTAATCCTCGTATTCCTCAGGCAGTTCCTTTTTGCGGACTTTAGTTTTGGTCTTAATTTTGCGCTCGTCTCCTTTATCGGCATAATGACTGCCCTTTTCGTTTGAATTAGCTTCGTAAGCAGCAGCTGCGGCAGCCTTGGAGACCGCTCCTGCGTTGTAATACTGGGTCTTTTCCTCAGTAAGATACTTATATTCAAAAACAATGCTGGGATTTTTCTTGAATTCTTCAATATCCTTTATCATTTCGGATGCAGACTGATAACGCTTGGAGGCTTCCTTCTGCATTGCCCTTAATACGATTTCCTCAAGTCCTTCCGGGATAGAATCGTTTATCTCACGGGGAGGCTTAGGGGTGTTCTGCATATGCATAAGAGCAACGGTAACGGGATTATCGGCGTCAAATGGCTTAACTCCGGTAAGCATCTCATACATCATAACTCCGACAGAATAAATATCGCTCTTTTCGTCGGTAATATCGCCTCTTGCCTGTTCTGGGCTAATATAGTGAACGGAGCCGATAGCCTTATCGGAAATAGTCTTGCCCTCTTCTCTTGCAAAGCGTGCAATGCCGAAGTCCATGACCTTGATGGTTCCGTCAGGGAAAAGCATTATGTTCTGGGGTTTGATGTCCCTGTGTACGATCCCTCTGTCGTGAGCGTGCTGGAGCGCCCTGAGTATCTGAATGATAAAGTGAACGGTATCCTTCCATTTCAGAACTCCCTGCTGCTCTATAAACTCTTTGAGGGTTATCCCGTCGATATACTCCATAACGATAAACTGTATCTTATCGGTAAAACCGACGTCGTAAATTTTGACAATATTAGGATGGGACAGAACGGCAATAGCTTTTGATTCGTTTCTGAATCTTCTTACAAAGTCCTCGTTGTCGGCAAATTCGTTTTTAAGAATTTTTACGGCGACAACACGGTCTTCAAGAATATCCGTAGCTTTGTAAACGTCAGCCATGCCGCCGACTCCGATGAGTTCGGTTATTTCATAGCGTCCGTCCAGCTTTCTGCCAATGTTTTTATCCATTGAATTCACTCCTGTATTAATTACAAATGATCTATTTGATAACAGCAGCCGAAATATTATCCTTGCCGCCGTTTTCAAGGGCAGCCCTTATAAGATTTTCAGCAATAGCTTCCGGCTTGTTTGTTTTAACTATCCTGGCAATATCCTGATCGTCGCAGTAATTCGACAACCCGTCCGAACAGAGAACGACTGCACAGTCTTCCGTTAAGTCCATTACGAAATAATCGGGCAGGACCGTGCTTTCAACTCCGACCGCTCTCGTTATATAATTCTTTTGGGGATGATGCTTTAATTCTTCTTTGCTTATTTCCCCGTTTTCATACATTCTCATGACCATGGTGTGGTCTTTTGTTATCTGGTGTATATTTTCTCCAACAAGATATGCTCTTGAATCGCCTACGCTTACAACGTGAAGCTTGTTTCCTGTTCTCAGAGCAAGAACGCAGGTGGTACCCATGCCCTGTTTTGCATGGTTTGCCCACGCAAGGTCATAAACTACGGCGTTGGCTGTGGTTACGGCGGAGATAAGGAGATTTTTTACAGAATTATCGTCATAATCCCGTCTGAAGACCTTAGTCACCCTGTCGTAGATAACGTTGATAGCCTTTTCGCTGGCTTCGCCGCCCGCATTTTCTCCGCCCATACCGTCGCATATAACGGCAAAAGCTGCGTCATCTCCGAAAACTGCAGTTTTTACTCTGTCTTGATTTTCTTTTCTTGACAGACCGATATTCGTTTCAGAAAAAGCGTACACGCAAAAGTCACCTCTTTTATCTATATCTCGTATTCACGTCTTAACTGACCGCAGGCTGCGTTTATGTCAGCACCGAGAGTACGTCTTGTTGTAACATTCAGACCGCCCTTTTCAAGCATTTCCGCAAATGCGGCAAGCGCCCTGCGATCCGATTTGAAGTCTCTTTCCTTTATTTCGTTAACGGGAATAAGATTAACGTGGCAGTTCATACCCTTCAGCAGCCGGATAAGTCCTGCTGCGTCCTCGGGAGAATCGTTAACGTTATGAATGACCGAATACTCAAAGGAAATTCTTCTGCCTGTCTTGTCAATATAATCACGGCAGGCTTCAAGCAGCTCAGCAATGCAGAATTTATTGTTGACAGGCATTATCTCGCTTCGCTTTTCGTCCGTTACCGCATGAAGGGAGATAGACAGCGTAAGACCGAACCTGTATTCGGCAAGGTCGTATATCCTGTTTACCAATCCGCAGGTAGACAGCGAAACATGACGAAGGCTGAGATTTTTTCCCGTCTCAAAAGAAATAATCTGCAGAAACCTTATCACGTTGTCAAAATTATCAAGAGGTTCGCCTATTCCCATAAGAACAAGGCTGTCAACGTGCCTGCCGCTTTCCTTTTCGGCTTCGTATATCTGCAGCAGCATTTCCGAAGCAAGCAGATGCCTTTTGAAGCCTGCAATAGTTGAAGCGCAGAACTTGCAGCCCATCTTGCAGCCGACCTGAGTGGAAATGCAAAGGCTGTTTCCGTGCTTGTATTCCATCAGGACTGCTTCCACATGGTTGCCATCGGAAAGCTCATAAAGATATTTTACAGTATTATCGATAGAAGATTCAAGCTTTTTAACTATATTTATACGGTTTATATAAAAATTTTCCGATAATTTTGTGCGTAATGACAACGAAATATTGCTCATTTCATCAAAATTCGCAGCTCTCCTAATATGTAGCCACTCATATATCTGTTTTGCACGAAATTTTTTCTCGCCCATTTCCGTAAGAGCAACTTCAAGTTCGTCAAGCTTGCAGGAAAGAATATCCTTTTTCAATATTTTACCCTCCGGCTATTTTACCCTTCTTATTTTGCTTATAAAAAAGCCTTCACAATCATATTTTCCGGCAAACATTACCGTTTTATAGCTGCCGAAAGGCTCGCCCAGCCTGCCAAGAAAGCAGGATTTTTCAAAATTGCTGTGTTCGTTTAAAAACCTGTCGATAACATCGTCATTTTCTTCTTTAAGAACTGTACAGGTGGAGTAAACAAGTTCTCCTCCCGGTTTAAGATACTCCGAAGCCGTACATAATATATCGTACTGCACCTTAGGAAGTCCGGCAATCTTTGACAGGTCGGTATATTTTATTTCGGGCTTGCTTCGTATAACACCCAACCCCGAACAAGGCACATCGCATAATATTTTATCAAAAACGCCTAAATTGCTGTTAAATACCTTAGCGTCATTCTGTAAAGGTGTTATACTTTTCAGCCCAAGACGTTCAGCACCGCTTCTTATCAGTTCCACACGCTTTGAATGAAGGTCACAGGAATAAAGCTTACATTCATCGCCTGTCATTTCTGCAATGGTAAAGGTCTTTCCTCCCGGAGCGGCGCAAATATCAAGTATCCTGTCGTTTTTCTTCGGGTCAAGCGCCATGCAGCAAAGCTGAGAGGACATATCCTGCACATGATAATACCCCTCCATAAATAGCTCGTTGCTTTCTACCGAGCCAAAAGAATCAGCTTCAATGCAGTTTTCATCAACATCACATTTACGGGCGCCAATACCCGTTTCTGCAAACAGTTCTATAAGTTTATCGGCACTAATTTTAGTATTATTCACCCTTAGATACAGTTTATGAGGTCTGAGCGACGCTTCCAGAAACTCCGCCGTCCGCTTTTCGCCATATTGAGCGGTAAACCTTGAAACAAGCTCTTCGGGGCAGGAATATTTCACGCTCATTCTCGCTGCGCTTTTCTCCGGCAAAGCGTAGGTTTTTCCACTTCTAATAAAATTCCTCAGCACGGCGTTTACAAAGGACGCTGCGCTTGATTTTCCAAGCTGCTTCACAAGCTCAACAGATTCGTTTACCGCCGCATTGTCGGGAACCGAGTCCATAAACACTATCTGATAAACGCCCATACGCAAAACTGTTAGAACAGCGCCGTCCAGCTTCTGTAAAGGTTTGGTACTATACAGAGAAATAATATAGTCTAAAGTTATCCTGCGCTCTATAACTCCGTAAAAAAGCCTTGAAATAAACGCCTTTTCCTTTGGCGTGTAAGACGACTTCTGCAAAGCGCCGTCAAGAGCAAGGTTGGAATAAGCGTTCTTTGAAACCTTGATAAGCAGATCGGCGACTGCCGCTCTGGGGGATCTGTCGGGCATATTATTTCACTCCATTATTTTATGCGGCTTCTGTCCGAAATTTATTACATTAACTTAAAACCGAGCCCTTAACCACAGGCTTTCCTCTAAGATAATCGGAAACCTTCATTCTTTTGCCGCCCTCTGCTTGAATTTCGAGGAAAGTAACGGTTTTTCCGTCTCCGCAAACCACTGTAAAGTCTTTTTCATTTACAATAGTTCCGGGAACATCGCTGTAGATTTTTCTATCGGACATTGTAGATCTGTATATTTTAAGCCTTTTTCCGTCATACATTGCAGTTGCACAAGGAGAAGAGGACAAGCCCCTTATTTTGTTATGCACCTCCGCAGCGGATAAAGAAAAGTCTATGGGACACATATCTTTTGTTATCATTGAAGCATAATTTGATTTGCTGTCATCCTGCTTTTGGAATTTTGCTTCTCCCGACTCAATAGCTTTAACGGTGTCTGTCAGCAGCTTTGCACCCATTACCGCAAGTCTGTCGTGAAGCTCGGAAGCAGTCTCATCAGCACCTATCTCTGTTGAAGCACTCATTATCATATCGCCTGTGTCCAGACCTTCCGCCATAAGCATAGTGGTAACGCCTGTCTCTTTCTCTCCGTCAAGAACCACACGCTGTATAGGCGCTGCACCTCTGTACTTCGGAAGAAGCGAAGCGTGTACGTTAACGCAGAAATGCTTCGGCAGTTCAAGTATTTCCTTCGGCAGCAGCTTTCCGTATGCAACAACTACTATCAGATCGGGAGCAAGCTGCTTTAAGGTTTCATAAGCTGCCGCAGCATCGTCGCCTTTTTTCAGACTTAAAGGCTGATATACAGGTATGTTATGTGTAATTGCCAATTCCTTTACAGGTGGAGGAAGCAGCTTATATCCTCTTCCCTTAGGCTTATCGGGCTGAGTAAACACAGCCTGAACGTTATGTCCGCCGTCAATAAGCGCCTGCAGACAAGGAACGGCAAAATCCGGCGTTCCCATAAAAACTATATTCATACTAAACCTATTGTCCTTTCAAAAAGCGTTATCAAGCGTCCTCAAGCTCACTGGGGTCAACCATTTCATCTGCAAATTCAGTAAAAAGATGTCCCTCAAGATGATCAAGCTCATGGCAAACACACTTTGCAAAGAATTCCGAGCATTTATACTGTATCTCCTTGCCTGTACGGTCCTGAGCCTTTACAACCACTTCCATAGGTCTTACAACATATCCCCACTCATTTGGGCAGGACAGGCAGCCTTCTATTCCACGCTGAGAGCCTTTTCTCTTAACGATAACGGGATTCACCAATTCAACGGGACCGTCACCGACGTCAATAAACACAACTCTGCGGAGAATACCCACCTGAGGCGCAGCAATACCCACTCCGTTGGCTTTATACATAGTTTCTGCCATATCGTCAAGCAATATTCCCAGCTTGGCGTCAAACACCTCTACAGGTTTACATTTTTTATGAAGAACCTCGTCTTCTTTGGTAACAATTTTACGAAGAGCCATAACAGATCTATCCTTTCAATGTTATTTAAAGGCTGATGTCGCCGTTTATATCAATAGTTGTCTGAACGTTTGCAAATTCCTTCATTTTAAACACTTTTTTGTATATATCTCCGATAAACTTACGGAATTCCGCATTGTTTCTGCACTTTATGATAATTCTGTACCTGAACTTTCCATTCAGCTTTTCATATGTGCATCTGGAGGGTTCAAGAACTCTGAGAGGAATGCTCGTTTTTTCTTTTTCTATTTTTTCCCTTATCATATTCATAAAGCACCTTGAAGCAGTATCGGCACATCTGTCCATTTCCGAAGAAAACTCAAACATACAGGTATCGCAAAACGGCGGATAAATAAGCGCTTTCCGCATTTCAAGCTCCTGATCAAAGAATCCCACATAATTCTGTTCAGCCGCAAGGTTTATTACATAATGATTGGGAACGTAGGTCTGGATAAACGCCCTGCCCTGCTTTTCTCCCCTTCCGCACCTGCCTACCGACTGAGTGAGCAGCGAAAATGTTCGTTCATAGCTTCGGAAATCCCCCGAAAAAAGGGCTTTATCTATAGAAACAACGCCAACTAAGGTAACGTTTGGAAAATCCAGTCCTTTGGCTATCATCTGGGTACCGAGCATAATATCATACTCGCCGTTTTCAAACGCCTTGAAGTTTTTTTCATAGGCATAACGGGAATATGTGGTATCTGCATCCATACGCAGTATCCTTGCATCGGGGAAAAGCCGGGAAATTTCGTCTTCCACCTTTTGTGTTCCAATTCCTGTCAGTTTAAGATGATTTTTGCCGCACTGAGGGCAAGCGGAGATCATATCCTGCATATGACCGCAGTAATGGCACATCAGTTTGTTGTTTACCTTATGATATGTAAGCGGAACGCTGCAGTTTGGACATATAACAGGCGCTTTGCAGTCGCAGCAGCTTATAAATGTATAGTAACCTCTTCTGTTAAGAAGAAGTATCACCTGTTCTTTTCTTTCAAGATTAATATTTATCTCGTCAACCAACCGCTCGGAAAAAGTAGACGAGCTTCCGTAAAAGCCCTCAGTGGCAAGGTCGATTATCTCAACGCTTGGCAGATGATTACGGGAATATCTTTTTGTCATTGTAAAAAGCTTATATCTTCCCTTTAATGCGTAATAAT
The DNA here is from genome assembly GCA_022769565.1 of Oscillospiraceae bacterium. GTDB lineage: Bacteria > Bacillota > Clostridia > Oscillospirales > Ruminococcaceae > UMGS363. The sequence continues at coordinate 3,654 of JALEJQ010000082.1, read as the reverse complement.
AGCTTTCTACGGAAGGGGTTGCCGACGCCATAAGAAGTACCGCATTATGGGTAACACACCTTTTTTTAGCAATATCCTTGGCGTTATATCTGGGAGAGGATTCAGACTTGTATGTCCTTTCCCCCTCCTCGTCCATGATTATCAAGCCTATATTGTCAAGTGGAGCAAAAACTGCGCTTCTTGTACCTACAACAATTCGTGCACGTCCGCTTTTTACTCTTTTAAACTCGTTAAGCCTTTGCGACAGTGATAAATTGCTGTGCATTACAGACACAAGATCTCCGAAAAGCGATGTAAATTTCTCAACCACCTGAGGGGTAAGGGAAATTTCCGGTATAAGCATAATAACATTACGCTGTTTTTCAAGGACATACTGTATGAGCTTTATAAAAACTGCGGTCTTTCCGCTGCCGGTCACTCCGTAAAGAAGTGATGCATCAGGCTTTTCTGCGTCAATAAGAGCGGAAATACCGTCAAAGCATTGCTGCTGTTCATCGGAAAGTATTATATCATCGGCGCTTTCGTTTACTGTGACCTTCGGCTCGATTATTGTTTCATATTCAAAAGCCTCAACAACATCTTTTTTCTTCAGAGTGTTTATTACACTTGAAGTTACTCCGCAGATATAGTTGATCTCCTTGACAGCCGCAGCGCCGCAGCTTTCCAAAAGCTCCGCAACAGCTCTTTGCTTTTCGGAAAGCTCGGCTTTAACCTCTCCGTCAATATATTTTTCCGTCAGACGAAGCATTTTTATTGTTTCATCCTTACGGCGGCGTTTAACATCGTCTTTCTCTGTCAGAAAGCCTTTATCTTCCAGTTCTTTAATGACCGATACTTTCGCTTCATCAAGACATTGAATGTCATTTTGTATAGTATCCCAAAGTTTTCTTGCTTCTTCCGACAGTATCCCCGTATCCGAAGGTCTGTCTTCCGCAATAATATACTTTGATGTATAATTAACGCTCAATCCTATGGGAATAAGCGTTCTGAACGCTTCAAAATAAGTGCAGAGAGTTGTTTCCCGAATCCACATCATCAGTTCCAACATCTCTGCATTCAAAAGCGGTTCATTATCAATAACGGAACGCAGAGGCTTGAACATTGTTACATTCTCACCATCGGGCAGGTCGGAAACGTTGTCTATTCTTATAACAACTCCGATCCTTTTGCGGTTGCCCTTTCCAAAAGGCACGATCACTCTTACCCCGACAAATATGCGCCCCTCAAGATCGACCGGGACCAGATATTTATATCGCCTGTCGTAGCCGAAAGTAGTATTGCTTACGGCAACAGCAGCAATATATTTTTCATACGCCAAGCCAATCCCTCCAAAAAATTACTCGGACTTTCCTACTCTTAAAGAAGGATCCTCCACGATAAGGTATTTTCTTGCCGCAAATTCCTCGATAGCAGTCTTAACAGGCTTCTGTTCAAGTATCTGCTCCTTGCTGCAAAGTTCATCTGTGATCTCTCTCGCCCTCTTTGCAACGGCAATAACTACCGAATAATAACTTTCTCCCTTTGATGCGATCTGCGCTAATGTTGGTCTAAGCATTATATAACACCTCATTAATTAAATATTCTGAATTTTCTTTTTTAAGCTCCTGAGCTTTTATTATGGACATCAGATCCCTGACAGCGTCGTCCAGGTCTCCGTTTATCATAACATAATCGTATTTATCAGCCTGTCTTATCTCATTTCCTGCCTGTTCAAGACGGCGTTCGATAACATCTTCCGTTTCGGTGCCGCGCTTGTTGAGTCTGCGCCGCAGTTCCTTCATAGACGGCGGCAGAATGAACACCGATACTGCCTCGGGACACTTCTCCATAACCTTCAAAGCGCCCTGAACTTCAATTTCGAGTATAACGTGCTTGCCCTGTGCAAGCATATCTTCAACAGGCTTTCTCGGTGTGCCGTAATAATTTCCGCAGTAGGAAGCGTATTCAAGCATACCGTTTCCGTCAATAAGCTCTTCAAACTTTTCCTTTGTAAGGAAATGATAATTTACCCCGTCGGTCTCGCCCGGTCTCGGATCTCTTGTCGTTGCCGAAATGGAATAATAAATGTTATCATTCTTCAGCACCTCTGCAAGAATAGTACCCTTACCGCAGCCCGACGGACCCGATACAATAAACAAAGTTCCTTTATTCATCTTCCGGCACCTCTTCAACATCGTCGCCAAGTCTGCCTGCTACCGTTTCCGGCTGAACTGCGGACAAAATAACATGGTCGCTGTCCATAATAATGACCGCACGGGTCCTTCTGCCGTAAGTAGCGTCGATAAGCATTCCCTTATCCTTGGCATCCTGAATGATACGTTTTATAGGGGCTGATTCCGGGCTTACTATCGTTATCAGCCTGCTTGCGGAAATCATATTTCCGAATCCAATATTGATAAGCTTCATAAAAATCTCCGATGAAAATTATTCGATATTCTGTATCTGCTCTCTGATTTTTTCAATTTCCGATTTAAGTTCAACCACAATTTTGGTTATTTCAATATCCTGTGCCTTTGAACCGATCGTGTTAGCTTCACGGTTAAATTCCTGAATAAGGAAGTCCAGCTTTCTGCCCACCGCTTCATCGGAATCAAGCAGCTCTCTGCACTGATGAATATGGCTTCTCAGACGCACGGTTTCTTCGTCCACAGCCGTTTTTTCGGAAAAGATGGCAGCTTCGGTAACAATACGCTGTTCGTCAATATTTTTATCGTTAAGTATATCGCTTAACTTATCATAAAGCCTTTTTCTGTATTTCTCGGTAGTTTCGGGAGATTTCTGTTCAATTTTTCCAACAAGCTCCGTAATATATTCAAGCCGTGACAAAACATCGTCACGCATTTTTCTGCCTTCCGCTTCACGCATAGCAATAAAATTATCAAGAGCCTTTCCTGCAACGGTTTTAACACTTTCCCAAACAGCGTCTTCATCGTCCTCAGCTTTTCTGACATTAAAAATATCGGGAAGCCGCATCAGCTTTGACAATGTAAGGTCATCGGTAAGTCCAAGCTCTTCATTAGCGGAACGGAGAGCTGATATATACTGCTTTGCAACATCTCTGTTTACTTCAATACTTTCATTTTCGGCAGACGCATTGTAAACAGTAACACCGACTTCTACCTTGCCTCTTGAGATCCTGCCCTGCAAAAAGCCTTTCAGTTTTTCTTCAAGATAACCGTAGGCTCTGGGTACACGGGCAGAAAATTCATAATATCTGTGATTGACCGATTTGATCTCCACAAGAATATCTTTTCCGCCGACTGTTTCAAGACATCTTCCGAAGCCCGTCATGCTTTTTATCATATCATCACCATTAACACATTAATTTTCACTTTGCCTATTTATATATTATAACATTTCAGCTTATAAAAATCAAGTGTTTTCCAAATAAAAAGTGTTGTTCAAGTGAAGGTTTGCCAATAACAGATAACATTTTCTCAAAAAATACAATATCGGTATCAAAAAACTATCAATTCGGTTTAAATTACTGTAAATCAGCCGTTAAAATTCCTGTTTATACTAATAACCATTTGTTCTATGGATAAAGACGGTGGATAGAATACGACCAATCAGGTAAACTTGTTTACCTTGAAGACGACCGCAGGCAGGCTGGTCTGTCGGTCAGCCCCTCTGTCACTTCGTGACACCTCCCCT
>JALEJQ010000071.1 GCA_022769565.1 Oscillospiraceae bacterium | reverse complement strand
GGCTGTCCGCATATAATTTTGAAGAAAGGAGATAGAATTATGCCAACCTTTAACCAGTTAGTTCGTAAGGGAAGAGATGTTCTCGAAAAGAAGTCTACTGCTCCCGCACTTCAGAAGGGCTACAATGCCAAGAAGAAGATCCAGATCGACCAGAGCGCTCCCCAGAAGAGAGGCGTTTGCACGGCTGTAAGAACTGCTACACCTAAGAAGCCTAACTCTGCTATGAGAAAGATCGCCAGAGTAAGACTTACTAACGGTACTGAAGTTACTGCTTACATCCCCGGCATCGGTCATAACCTTCAGGAACACTCCGTTGTTCTTATCAGAGGCGGAAGAGTTAAGGACCTCCCCGGTGTGCGTTACCACATCATCAGAGGTACACTTGATGCTCAGGGCGTTGCCAAGAGAAATCAGGCTCGTTCCAAGTACGGCGCTAAGAAGCCTAAGGCAGGCGCTGCAAAGTAATTTTATCCAAGGCATATCATTAGTCGGTAAAACTCAATGAAACCACATGATTATTGTGGAGTGTTCATTTATATATATATTTATAAATGCCTCTGCATTGGTCTGCGTGTCATCGCACCGCATAAGCGGATCTGTGGAATGAAACGAGTACCTATGATATCATTTTTATGAAGGAGGGAAGTATTGTGCCAAGAAGAGGTAAAATCGCAAAACGTGAGGTTTTGTGTGATCCGGTTTACAATTCTGAGATAGTAACACGCCTTATCAACAACATTATGCTTGACGGTAAGAAGGGTGTTGCGCAGAAGATCGTTTACGACGCATTTGAGATCGTTGCTGAAAAGACAGGCAAGGACGCTCTTGAGGCTTTTGAAGAGGCTCTTGAGAACATCATGCCTCTCCTCGAAGTAAAGGCTCGCCGTGTCGGCGGTTCTACTTACCAGGTTCCTATGGAGGTAAGACCCGAAAGAAGACAGACTCTCGGTCTCAGATGGCTCACAACATATTCAAGAGCCAGAAGCGAAAGAACTATGAAGGAAAAGCTTGCAGGCGAGATCATGGATGCTATGAACGGTACAGGTGGTGCTTGCAAGAAGCGTGAAGATACTCACAAGATGGCCGAAGCAAACAAGGCTTTTGCACATTACCGTTGGTAATCGCAGTCTTAGCGCTATTAAATGGAGGAAAAAATTATGCCAAGAGATTGTTCACTTGAAGATACAAGAAATATTGGTATAATGGCCCACATTGACGCAGGTAAAACAACTACAACGGAGCGTATCCTTTTTTATACAGGTATAAACCATAAAATCGGCGAAACTCATGACGGTTCTGCTACAATGGACTGGATGGCGCAGGAGCAGGAGAGAGGTATCACAATTACCTCCGCTGCTACAACTGCACACTGGGCAGGTCATAGAATCAATATTATCGACACCCCCGGCCACGTTGACTTTACAGTTGAGGTTGAGCGTTCACTTCGAGTTCTTGACGGTTCTGTAACAGTTCTTTGCGCTAAGGGCGGCGTTGAACCCCAGACTGAAACAGTTTGGAGACAGGCTAACAAATACCAGGTTCCTAGAATGGTTTACGTTAATAAGATGGACATCATGGGCGCTAACTTCTACCACGTTGTAGATATGATGCTCGACCGTCTTAAGTGCAACGCTGTTCCCATTCAGCTTCCTATCGGCTCTGAAGATACTTTCAAGGGTATCATCGACCTGGTAGAGATGAAGGCTTATGTTTATTATGACGACCTCGGAAAAGACATCCGTGTAGAAGAGATCCCCGCAGATATGGTCGATAAGGCTAACGAGTACCATGAAAAGCTCCTTGAGGCTGTTGCCGAGCAGGACGACGAGATCATGGAAAAATACCTCGGCGGTGAAACTCTTACTATCGAAGAGATCAAGAAGTGCATTCGTAAGGCAACAATTGCAAACGAGATGGTTCCCGTAACCTGCGGTACATCTTACAAGAACAAGGGCGTTCAGAAGCTCCTTGACGCAATCGTTGACTATATGCCTTCTCCTATTGATATTCCCCACATCAAGGGCGTAAATCCCGAAACAGGGGAAGAGGAAGAAAGACCTTCTTCCGACGAAGAGCCTTTTGCAGCTCTTGCGTTCAAGATCGCTACCGACCCCTTCGTTGGTAAGCTCTGCTACTTCAGAGTTTACTCCGGCAAGGTTGATGCCGGTGCTACCGTTCTTAACGCAACTAAGGATTCCAGCGAAAGAATGGGTCGTATCCTTCAGATGCACTCCAATCACAGAAAGGATATTGACACCTGTTATTCCGGAGATATTGCCGCTTGTGTAGGTCTTAAGAACACTACTACCGGTGATACTCTCTGCGATCCTAAGTATCCTATCATTCTCGAATCCATGGAATTCCCTGAGCCTGTTATCCAGCTCGCTATCGAGCCTAAGACTAAGGCAGGTCAGGAAAAGATGGGTATTGGTCTTTCAAAGCTTGCTGAAGAAGATCCTACCTTCAAGACATGGACAGACGAAGAAACCGGTCAGACAATTATTGCCGGCATGGGTGAGCTTCACCTCGACATTATCGTTGACCGTCTTCTCAGAGAATTCAAGGTTGAAGCTAACATCGGTGCACCTCAGGTTGCTTACAAGGAAACTATCAAGAAGCTTGCTGACGTTGACCACAAGTACGCTCGTCAGTCCGGTGGTAAGGGTCAGTACGGTCACGTTAAGATCAACGTTGAGCCTAACGAATCCGGTAAGGGTTACGAGTTTGTTAACGCTGTTGTCGGCGGCGCTATTCCCAAGGAATATATCCCTGCTGTTGACAAGGGTATCCAGGGTGCTATGAAGGCAGGCGTTCTCGCAGGTTATCAGGTAGTTGACGTTAAGGTTACACTTTACGATGGTTCTTACCACGAAGTCGATTCCTCCGAAATGGCATTCTCCATCGCCGGTTCTATGGCGTTCAAGGAAGCTATGAAGAAGGCTGATCCCTGCATTCTTGAACCTATTATGAAGGTATCCGCTATCGTTCCCGAGGACTACATGGGAACAGTTATCGGTGACCTCAACTCTCGCCGCGGTCAGATCCTCGGTCAGGAGATCAATAACGGTACAGCTCAGGTTGATGCCCTCGTTCCTCTTTCGGAAATGTTCGGCTACTCCAATGACCTCCGTTCCAAGACACAGGGACGCGGTCAGTACACCATGGAGCCCCACAGCTATATCGAAGTTCCCAGGTCTATTGCTGAGAAGATCATGTCTTCCAGAAACAAATCAGAGGAATAATTTTATAAATTTGCAGAAAATGCTTGCATTTTCTGCTGAAATCTGATAATATAAATATATCAGGCTAATTCTATTTATTTATAAGGAGGAAATTCCAATGGCAAAGGCACATTTCGAACGTACCAAGCCCCATGTAAACATTGGTACTATCGGTCACGTTGACCACGGTAAAACAACTCTTACAGCTGCAATCACAAAGACACTGGCTCTCCAGGGTCTTGCAGAAAAGAAGGATTACGCTAATATCGACTCCGCTCCCGAAGAGAGAGAGAGAGGTATTACAATCAATACAGCTCACGTTGAGTATGAGACAAAGAACCGTCACTATGCTCACGTTGACTGCCCGGGCCACGCTGACTATGTTAAGAACATGATCACAGGCGCAGCTCAGATGGACGGCGCTATCCTCGTTGTTGCTGCAACAGACGGCCCTATGGCTCAGACTAAGGAGCATCTCCTTCTTGCTCGTCAGGTTGGCGTTCCTTACATCGTTGTATTCATGAACAAGTGCGATCAGGTTGACGATCCCGAGCTTCTTGAACTCGTTGAAATGGATATCCGTGAAACACTTGATAAGTACGAATTCCCCGGCGATGATACTCCTATCATCAAGGGTTCCGCTTATCAGGCACTCCAGGCTCCTGATGACCTCAGCGATCCTGCATACGCTCCTATCCTTGAACTCATGGATGCTGTTGACTCTTATATTCCTACTCCTGACCGTAAGGCAGACCTTCCTTTCCTTATGCCTGTTGAGGACGTATTCACTATCACAGGTCGTGGTACTGTTGCTACAGGTAGAGTTGAAAGAGGTCAGCTCAAGACAGGCGACGAAGTTGAGATCATCGGTCTTACAACTGAAAGAGCTAAGACAGTTGTAACAGGTATCGAAATGTTCAGAAAGATCCTTGATTACGCTGAAGCAGGTGATAACATCGGTGCGCTTCTCCGTGGTGTTCAGAGAAACGAGATCGAAAGAGGTCAGGTTCTTTGTAAGCCCGGCTCCATTCACCCCCACACAAAGTTCAAGGGTCAGGTTTACGTTCTTAAGAAGGAAGAAGGCGGACGTCATACTCCTTTCTTTAACAACTACAGACCTCAGTTCTACTTCAGAACAACTGACGTTACAGGCGTAATCACACTTCCTGCTGATAAGGAAATGTGCATGCCCGGCGATAACGTTTCAATGGACGTTGAGCTTATCACTCCTATCGCTATTGAAGAAGGTCTCCGTTTCGCTATCCGTGAAGGCGGTCGTACAGTAGGTTCAGGCGTTGTTACCGGTATCAACGAATAATTGAACTTTATGCGATTTAAAACGTAAGTTTTTACCCCTGTCGAGTTTTTCGGCAGGGGTTTTTGTTTATGAAAGCTGTCTATTATACGAAATATTACGTATTTTTGCACAAAAAAACGCTGCAACCGAACCGGTTACAGCGTCAAGTTAATTACAATATGTAATTATTCAGCGGTAGGAGCGCCTACGGGACAGGTATCTGCGCAAGCACCGCAGTCGATGCAAGCGTTAGCGTCAATAACGTATTTTCCGTCTCCTTCGGAAATAGCGCTTACGGGACAGCCGTCTGCACATGCTCCGCACATGATGCATTCATCAGAAATTTTGTATGCCATTGTAAAAACACCTCCATAAGAAATTAAACATAAAAAGCTTTAAAGCCTTTACTCGTTATTCTAACACATTTTCAGATAAAATGCAATATATAAATTGTAATTTCTATAAAATAAAAAATATTTTCAATAAACACTTGCAATTCCTGCAAAAATAAAGTAAAATATATATGTATGGAAAACTGAGTTGAGCCGGGCGCTTTTTACATTAATACGGGAGGTCGGTCTTGTGTACGGTAAAGTTAAGTTTAGCTGCTTATGTTCGCATATTTCTTCTCTCGGAATGTATTGTAACGGCGTAAGTGTAAGTAAATTTAGACTGTGAATAATTTTCACAGTTTTTTTATTTTTGGTTAATTTATATGGAGGTAAATAATGTCTAAGAAGGTTGCTATTATTATGGGCAGCGACAGCGATTTCCCTGTTGTCAAGGACGCTGCCGCAGAGCTTAAAAGTTACGGTGTGCCTTACGAGGTCCACATTATGTCCGCTCACAGAACTCCCGAGCTTGCTTCGGAATTTGCTTCAAAGGCAAAGGAAAACGGCTTCGGCGTTATCATTTGTGCAGCAGGTATGGCTGCGCATCTGGCAGGCGTTGTGGCAGGACACACAACTCTTCCCGTTATCGGTATCCCTATGAAGTCTTCCTTTGACGGTCTGGACGCTCTGCTTGCAACGGTTCAGATGCCTTCGGGAATACCTGTTGCTACGGTTGCTGTAAACGGTGCGAAAAACGCCGCTATCCTTGCAGTTCAGATGCTTGCAATAAACGATGAGAGCCTTGCCGAAAAGCTTGCAGAGGCTAAACTGAAAATGATAGAGGGCGTTAAGGCTAAGGAAGCTAAGGTCCAGCAGATGATAGCAGAACTGTAAACAGCTTTATAACGTGAAAAAACTTTAATATAAAATTTGGAGGAATTACAAATGGAAAATCTTGAAAAGAAAGAACAGCTTTACGAGGGCAAGGCTAAGAAGGTTTTTGCTACTTCCAACCCCGACTATGTTATCGTTGACTACAAGGACGACGCTACCGCTTTCAACGGCGTTAAGAAGGGCACCATTTCCGGCAAAGGCGTTATCAACAACAAGATGTCCAACTATATGTTCAAGCAGCTTGAACAGGCAGGCGTTCCCACTCATTTTGTTGAAGAGATCAGCGATCGCGAAACTATCGTTAAAAAGGTGGAGATCGTTCCTCTCGAAGTAATTGTAAGAAACGTTGCCGCAGGCAGCTTCTCCAAAAAGCTTGGAATTGAAGAGGGTACTCCTCTTAAACAGCCTACACTTGAATTCAGCTACAAGAACGACGATCTCGGCGACCCGTTCATCAACGATTATTACGCTCTTGGTCTTGGACTTGCAACAAAGGAAGAGATCGCAGACATCACAAAGTACGCTTTCATGGTAAACGACTTTATGCTCGACTTCTTCAAGAAGGTAAACGTTGACCTTATCGACTTCAAGATCGAATTCGGCAGATTCCACGGCAAGGTTATTCTTGCAGACGAAATTTCTCCCGACACCTGCCGCTTCTGGGACAGCACAACTCACGAAAAGCTGGATAAGGACCGCTTCCGCAGAGATCTGGGCGGCGTTGAAGAGGCTTATCAGGAAATCATGAAGCGCATTTTCGGTGAATAATTTATGGGCGGCTTCTTTGGAGCAGCGTCCCGTAACGACTGCATAAGCGATGTTTTCTTCGGAACGGACTACCATTCCCACCTTGGAACAAGAAGAGGCGGTATGACCGCTTATTCCGAAGAGCTGGGCTTTCAGCGCAGCATTCACAGAATAGAAAATTCGCCTTTCAGAACAAAATTTGAAGACGATGTTGTAAATATGAAGGGTAAGCTGTGTATCGGCTGCATAAGCGACAGCGATCCTCAGCCTATACTCGTCCGCTCCAAGCTGGGACTGTATGCTGTCTGCACCGTTGGTATAATAAACAATGCGGAGCAGCTTCAGGACGAGCTTCTGGACTGCTGCGGCGAGAGCTTTGAGGCAATGAGCAGCGGAAAGGTAAATTCAAGCTCTCTTGCAGGCGCTCTCATCGCACAGAAGCCCTCATTTGTTGAGGGAATAAGGTACGCTCAGGAAAAAATCGACGGTACAATGTCTTTGCTTATCCTTACAAAGGATGGTATCATTGCTGCAAGGGATGAAAACGGCAGACTTCCTATCGTTATCGGCAGGAGAGAGGACGGTTACTGTCTTTCCTTCGAGTCCTTTGCTTTTCAGAAGCTGGGCTACGAGACCTACCGTGAGCTTCTTCCTGCAGAGATAGTAAAAATAACCGCCGACGGCTGCGAGGTGCTTGCGGAAGGCAAGGAGGATATGAAGATATGCTCCTTCCTTTGGACATATTACGGCTATCCCAACTCGGTTTACGAAGGCGTTACCGTTGAGACAATGAGAACGAGAAACGGCGAGATAATGGCGGAATCCGATATGAAGAACGGAAAGCTGCCCGATGTTGATTATGTCTGCGGCGTTCCCGATTCCGGCATACCCCATGCTATCGGCTACGCCAACAGAAGCGGCATACCCTTTGCAAGACCCTTTATCAAATACACGCCTACATGGCCAAGAAGCTTTATGCCTCAGAACCAGTCTATGCGCAATCAGGTGGCTAAAATGAAGCTTATCCCCGTGCATGAGCTTATCGAGGGCAAAAAGCTGCTGTTTGTGGACGACAGCATCGTAAGAGGCACACAGCTGAGAGAAACTGTGGAGTTCCTTTACGCAAACGGCGCAAAAGAGGTTCATATGCGTTCCGCCTGTCCTCCCATAATGTATGGCTGCAAATACCTTAACTTCTCACGCAGCACCTCCGAGCTTGAGCTTATCGCAAGAAAGATAATCGACGAGTTCGAGGGCGCAGAAGGCGTAAAATATCTCGAAGAATACAGCGACTCAAATACCGTCAGAGGAAAACGACTCCGTGACGAGATCTGTTCTCGGCTTAAGCTGACATCTCTTGAATTTCAGTCACTTGAAGGAACGACAAAGGCTATCGGACTGCCGCAGTGCAAGCTGTGCAGTTATTGCTGGAACGGAAAGGGATGACTTTGAATGTTCGGTAATATTCATGAAGAGTGCGGAGTTTTTGCGATCTACAGCAATAATTCCACGGATGTGGCTGTACAGACCTATCTCGGTCTGTATGCGCTCCAGCACAGAGGTCAGGAGTCATGCGGAATTGTTGTCAACGACGACGGCGTATTCAGCTACCGTAAGGATCTTGGTCTTGTACACGAGGTTTTCAATAAGGATACTCTGGCAGGTCTTGGCGATGGAAATATCGCTGTCGGTCATGTCAGATATTCCACAACGGGCAACTCCAACCGCAGCAATGCGCAGCCCCTTGTTGTCCGCCATGTAAAAGGTCCTATGGCTATCGCTCATAACGGCAACCTTGTCAATGCAAGGGAGCTGAGAGAGGAATACGAGCTTAAGGGCGCAATTTTCCACACTACCAACGACACGGAAGTAATTTCCTACGCTATCACGGAACAGCGCCTTGTCTGCCCGTCCATCGAGGACGCTGTTGCAGGTGCTATGGACAAGCTGAAGGGTGCTTATTCCATTGTTGTAATGTCCCCGAAAAAGCTCATTGCAGCAAGAGATCCCTTTGGCTTCCGCCCCCTGAGCCTTGGCAGAATGGGTGACGGGGAATATGTGGTTTCGTCGGAGACCTGCGCTTTTGACAGCATCGGCGCAGAATTTATCCGTGATATTGAGCCGGGCGAGCTTATCGTTATAGATGAAAACGGCGTGCGTTCCGATAAAAGGCACTGCACGGGAACGCCCTCCAGGCTCTGTGTGTTTGAATACGTTTATTTTGCTCGTCCCGACTCTGTTATCGAGGGCGTAAGCGTACACAAGGCAAGGCTCAAAGCAGGAGAGTTTCTCTGGAAAGAGCACCCCGTTGAAGCGGACGTTGTAATAGGCGTTCCCGACAGCGGTCTTGACGCAGCTCTCGGACTTGCCAACGCTTCGGGCATACCCTACGGAGTTGGATTTATCAAGAACAGATATGTGGGCAGAACTTTTATTCAGCCTAACCAGTCCGACAGAACAAATTCTGTTAGGATAAAGCTGAACGTTATAAGGGAGACCGTAAAGGACAAGCGTGTTATCCTTGTTGACGACAGCATTGTAAGAGGCACCACCTCCAAGCGTATAGTTAACCTTATCCGTGAAGCGGGAGCGAAGGAGATACATATGAGAATATCCTGCCCTCCTTTTAAGAACCCCTGCTTCTTCGGAACGGACATCGACAGCAGAGAGAATCTTATCGCCTGCAAAATGTCAATTGATGAGATCGCAAAGGAAATAGGCGCAGACACTCTCGGATATTTAAGTATTGAAGGCGTTAACAAGATTGCCGAGGGTGCAGGCTGTGGCTTCTGCGACGCTTGCTTCTCGGGAAATTATCCTATGGAAGTTCCTAAGGAAATGCCCAAGGATAAGTTTGAATTTAAGATAGGCGGAAAAAAGTAACAAAACCCTATTGAGAAAGGTTTGAAATTGAAAATATCCATTTTCAACCTCTGAGTTTTGTTTTTCGGACTGCCGTCCGAAATTTCCTGCAGCTGAACTTGGTTCAGTTTGAAATCACAAAACTCAGTCAGAAAGGATGGTCATAAAAATGAAAAGTTTTTCTGAAAGCTACAAGGAAGCCGGCGTTGACGTAACTGCCGGTTACAAAGCGGTAGAGCTTATGAAGGCTCACGTTGCAAAGACCATGACAAGCGGAGTTCTTTCGGGACTTGGCGGCTTCGGCGGTCTTTTCGAGCTTGATATGACAGGTATAAATAAGCCTGTTCTCGTATCAGGCACCGACGGCGTAGGAACAAAGCTGAAGATCGCTTTCCTTATGGATAAGCATAACACGGTCGGCATCGACTGCGTTGCAATGTGCGTTAACGACATTATCTGCTGCGGCGCAAAGCCCCAGTTTTTCCTTGATTACATTGCAGTAGGCAAGAATTACCCCGAAAAGGTGGCTGACATCGTATCGGGCGTTGCAGAGGGCTGCGTTCAGTCCGGCTGCGCACTTATCGGCGGAGAAACAGCCGAAATGCCCGGCTTCTATCCCGTAGACGAGTACGACTTGGCAGGCTTTGCTGTAGGCGTTGTTGACAAGGACAAGATACTTGACCCCGATTCACAGAAGTCAGGGGACATTATGATAGGCATCAAGTCCAGCGGCGTTCACTCCAACGGTTTCTCTCTTGTCAGAAAGGTATTTACCGTAAGCGAGCAGAACCTTGCAAGACATTACGGTGACCTTGGCACAACTCTCGGCGAGTGTCTGCTTACTCCTACCAAGATATACGTTAAGGCTGTAATGAACCTGCTTGACGCAGTAACAGTCAAGTCCATAAGCCATATTACAGGCGGCGGCTTCTATGAGAACATTCCACGTTCTCTTCCCAAGGGAATCTCCGTAAAGATAGAGCGCAGCGCTGTTCAGGTGCTTCCTATATTCGAGCTTATCGCTAAAACGGGCAGGATCCCCGAAAGAGATATGTTCAACACCTTTAACATGGGCGTTGGCATGACTGTGGTAGTTGATAAGAACGACGTTGACAAGGCAATTGCTGCAATTAAGGCGGCAGGCGAGGAGGCTTACGTTCTCGGCGAGCTGGTAAACAGCGAAGAGGGCGTAATCATCGCATAACAGATTTATTTAAAGAATATTCGGGATTGGGATTGTCCGATTCCGAATATTTTATAAAAGGAAGTGAGCGGTCATGAAAAATATAGTTGTGCTTGTTTCGGGCGGCGGAACGAATTTACAGGCGCTTATCGACGCAGAAAAAAGAGGGGAGATAAAGGGCGGAAAGATCACCTGCGTTATTTCCTCAAAGGCGGACGCTTACGCTCTGGAACGTGCGGCAAAAGCGGATATTCCCACGAAAGTTATCCCAAGAAAGGAATATGCGGACAGCCTTTCCTACAGCAAGGCGGTGCTGGAGGCTCTTGACAGCGAAAAAGCAGACCTTGTGGTGCTTGCAGGCTTTATGACTATCCTTGACGAGTGCGTGACGAAGAAGTATGCGTATAAGATCATCAACGTTCACCCTGCACTTATACCGTCATTCTGCGGAGAGGGCTTTTACGGGCTTAAGGTTCATGAAAAGGCTCTTGAATATGGCGTAAAGGTCAGCGGCGCAACAATACATTTCGTTAACGAAAAGGCAGATGCAGGTGCAATAATCCTTCAGGGAACGGTTGACGTTAAGAATGACGACACTCCCGAGGTGCTCCAGAGAAGGATTATGGAAAATGTGGAGTGGAAGCTGCTTCCCAAGGCTGTTTCGCTGTTCTGTCAGGATAAAATTACCGTTAAGGACGGAAAGGCATACGTCAATGAATGAGGATAAATTTTCGGGAAAGGCCGAGATATACGACAAATACCGCCCCTCATACCCCACAGAGCTTACCGATTGGCTCTATATAAAAACAAGGGCGCAGACCGTAGCCGACATCGGTGCAGGCACGGGAAAATTTACCAAACTGCTGCTTGACAAGCCGTGGAAGGTGACCGCAGTTGAGCCTAACAGGGATATGCTTGTAATATTGCAGAGGAATGTTCCGCAGGCAAAGGCAATTGAGGCTCCTGCGGAAAATACGGGCATTCCCGACCATACCATAGACCTTGTAACGGCGGCAACGGCTTTTCATTGGTTTGACGAGGATAAGTTCAGGGAAGAATGTAAGCGCATTATGACCGAGAGCGGAAGAGTTGCTTTGATATTCAATCAAAAGATAACCGATGATGTAGTCAGGGAACGTGACGAGATAAGCCGTATTTACTGCGGTTACAAGGGTCACGCAGGCAAACGCTCCCACGAAGAGGGCGACGCTTTTCTGCGCAATGAATATTTTGCCGAGGTTGAGTACGCCGAGTTTGAACACAGCGTATCATACGATGAGGACGGCTTTGTGGGAAACACACTTTCACGTTCCTATGCGCTGAAACCCGGTGATGTTGGCTATGAAGGCTACGTCTGGGAGCTTCGGCAGATGTTCAAAAAACGGGGCAGCTTCGGTTCCGTTGAACTGAAATATAAAACTACCTGCTATCTGGGCAGATTTTAACAGGGAGGAAAAAGTTTGAAAATTTCAAACTTGCGAGTTTTGTTTCTTCGGCTGTCGCCTCGATTTGCTACGCAAAACATAAAACTCAGAAAGGAATGATTATAAAATGAACAAGCTTTCTATCGAAAACGAGCTTAAATCAAACGCATACCCCGGCAGAGGAATTATTATCGGCAAGTCTGCGGACGGAAAATGTGCCGTTACCGCATATTTCATCATGGGCAGAAGCGAAAACAGCCGCAACAGAGTTTTCGTTCCTACCGAGGACGGAATCAGAACAGAGGCCTTCGACCCCTCAAAAATGGTTGACCCACACCTTATAATTTACGCTCCCGTCCGTGTGCTTGACGGTGCAACTATCGTGACCAACGGCGACCAGACCGATACTATTTACGACCTTATGAAGGTGGGCAAGACCTTTGAGGAATCCCTGCGCACAAGAGAGTATGAGGACGATGCTCCCAACTTTACACCGAGAATTTCGGGCATTATCTGCAACAAGTGCGGCGACTACTCTATGTCCATACTCAAGAGCGCAGACGGCAACCCCGATTCCTGCCGCCGTTACACCTTCTCTTACAGCAACTCCGTTGCAGGCGAAGGACACTTTATTCACACCTATATGGGCGACGGAAATCCGCTCCCTTCCTTTGAGGGCGAGCCTAAAAAGGTGGATATGACAGGTCTTGATATTGACGGCTTTACAAATATGATATGGAATGCTCTTAACGAGGATAACAAGGTCTCCCTTTTTGTGCGTTATATCGACCTTGAAACAGGCAAGACCGATACAAGAATAGTTAACAAAAATACAAAGTGATAACGGAGGAACAGAAAATGAAAGAAATGCAGTTAAAATACGGCTGTAACCCCAATCAGAAGCCTTCAAGAATTTATATGGCAGACGGCAGCGAGCTTCCTATCGAAGTTCTCAACGGCAAGCCGGGCTATATCAACCTTCTGGACGCATTCAACGGCTGGCAGCTTGTTTCCGAGCTGAAAAAGGCAACGGGACTTTGTGCGGCTACATCCTTTAAGCACGTTTCTCCTGCAGGTGCCGCTGTTGGACTTCCTCTTTCCGATACCTTGAAGAAAATTTACTGGGTAGACGATTTAGAGGAGCTTTCACCCCTTGCCTGTGCTTATGCAAGAGCAAGAGGCGCTGACAGAATGTCCTCTTACGGCGATTTTATCGCACTTTCCGACGTTTGTGACGTTCCCACCGCAAAAATGATACAGCGTGAGGTATCCGACGGCGTTATTGCTCCGGGCTACACCGATGAAGCCCTTGAAATTCTCAAGTCCAAGAGAAAGGGTACATACAATATCATTAAGATAGACCCTGATTACAAGCCTGCGCCTATTGAAACAAAGCAGGTTTACGGCATTTCCTTTGAGCAGGGCAGAAACGAGCTTCCTATCGACAACGAGCTTCTTGCAAACGTTGTAACAAACAACAAGGACATTCCTGACGACAAGAAGCGTGACCTGCTTATTTCCCTTATCGTGCTGAAATACACCCAGTCCAACAGCGTATGCTACGTCAAGGACGGACAGGCTATCGGAATCGGCGCAGGTCAGCAGTCAAGAATACACTGCACACGCCTTGCAGGACAGAAAGCCGACAACTGGTGGCTCCGTCAGTCTCCCAAGGTGCTTGGACTCCAGTTTGTGGACGGTATCCGCCGTGCAGACAGAGATAACGCTATTGACGTTTATATGTCCTCCGATGAGTATATGGACGTACTTGCAGAGGGCGTATGGCAGAATACCTTTAAGGTAAAGCCCGAAGTGTTCACCACAGAGGAAAAGAGAGCATGGCTTGACCAGAATACAGGCGTGTGCCTCGGTTCGGACGCATTCTTCCCCTTCGGCGACAACATTGAACGCGCCCACAAGAGCGGCGTTGAATACATTGCACAGCCCGGCGGCTCTATCCGTGACGACAACGTTATCGACACCTGCAACAAGTACGATATTGCTATGGCGTTTACGGGAATTCGTCTGTTCCACCACTGATTTATAATGCGGAATTCGGAATTCGTAATGCGGAATTGTTTTTGAAAATGTAGGGGCGGATTCTATATCCGCCCGTTGGAATTGTAATTTAACAAAATCCGTTTATAAAACATTTGAGGTAATATTATGACAGAAAACAAGGCTTCAAAGGTACTGGCGTATATTTCCGCCGTTCTTTCGGGGATATTTGTCCTGCTGACGGCGGATGTGATAGTTTTTCAGAAGAAGTATGCGGAGCTGTTCGGCGTTTCTGCGGATACTATTGAAAAGGCAGGCACGGCTATTCCGTACAGCGCATTTGCGTATGTAATTTTTGCGGCGGCGCTTATAATTGTCAGCGTGCGTGTGATTATGAAAAGGTACACAACTGCCGATGTTATCGTTACTGCCGTATTGTGGGGCGTTGTGTGGGTCGCAGCTTTGGCGGCATACAGCATACAGGTGCATCAGACAATGAAAAGCGATTTTGACAAGGCTATGGTTCTTATACCTTTATGTCAGCTTATAACTATGTTTGCGGCGCTGCTTGCTTTGGCTGCGGTAATGGCAATTGCGGCGGCGGACTGTGCGGTGTTTGTTTACGGCAGGCGCAAAGCAGGCAAAGGCTTGCCCAAGGCGGCGATTGCTTTTTCTGCGATATATATTTTTGCCACACTTGCAATAATGCTTCTGGCAGGAAATAAGCCGATCGTTGTTTACGGCACAGCCGTATGCTGGGTATGCGCCGCTGCTGCGGTTATTTCGGCGGCGGTGGCATTATCCGGTAAGGGTGGTGCGGCATTTTTGGTGGTTTGCCTTGTACTCTTTGCGGCGGCGCTTTCGTTAAGACCGGTATGTAATATTATACAAAGCAGGCTTACCGCTGCTTTAAGCGGTTCGGAGGTGCTTGCTGATTACAGCGTGGTTTCCGGCTACTGCGGACATCTGGATATTCTGCTTTATATAGGCGTTACACTTGCGGTATGCATTGCGGCAAGGAATATGTATACTGTAAAGGATAATAGCTTAACAGATAAAACTTCTGAATTTTCTCCCGAAATATCATAGTTCTGAAAGGATAGATAAAATGAAAGTATTGGTAGTAGGCGGCGGCGGACGTGAACACGCCATTATTATGAAGCTTGCGGAAAGCAAGCGTGTGGACAAGCTGTACTGTACTCCCGGCAACGGCGGCATTTCACGCTATGCTGAGTGCTTTGACGTTAAGGCAACGGACATTGAGGGCGTAGTCGCTCTTGCGAAGAAGCTGTCCGTTGATATGGTAGTCGTTGCTCCGGACGATCCCCTTGTACTTGGCATGGTTGACGCTCTTAACGCTGAGGGCTTTATGACCTTCGGACCCAACAAGGATGCGGCAATTATCGAGGGCAGCAAGGTCTTCTCCAAGGAGCTTATGAAGAAGTACAATATCCCTACGGCAAAGTATGAGACCTTCTCCGACAGTGCTTCTGCAATTGCGTACCTTAAAGAGCAGAACAGCTATCCTGCGGTAATAAAGGCTGACGGTCTTGCACTTGGTAAGGGCGTAATTATCGCACAGAATGAGGAGGAAGCGGTGGAAGCCGTTAAATCAATGATAGACGGCAAGCAGTTCGGCGAGAGCAGCTCCACCGTTGTTATTGAAGAATTCCTTACAGGTCCCGAAATTTCCGTGCTTTCCTTTACAGACGGAAATGTTGTTGTGCCTATGGTTTCTTCAATGGACCATAAGCGTGCTCTTGACGGCGATAAGGGACTTAACACAGGTGGTATGGGTACTATTGCTCCCAATCCTTTCTATACGGAAGCAGTTGCAAAGGAATGTATGGAAAACATATTCCTGCCCACGATCAAGGCAATGAATGCCGAGGGCAGAAGGTTCAAGGGCTGCCTTTATTTTGGACTTATGGCAACTCCCAAGGGCGTGAAGGTCATCGAGTACAACTGCCGTTTCGGCGACCCGGAAACTCAGGTGGTTCTGCCCCTGCTTGATTCCGATCTTTACGACATTTTTGAAGCGGTATACAACGAAAAACTGGCGGATATTGATATAAAGTGGAAGAACGAGTGCTGCTCCTGCGTTGTAATGGCAAGCGGCGGCTATCCCCAGAGCTATCCTAAGGGACTTGAAATGTCGGGAATGGACGATAAGGGACAGGTTGACGGCGTTTTCGTTTACCACGCTGGCACAAAGTACGAAAACGGAAGGTTCTACACCAACGGAGGCCGTGTTATCGGCGTAACGGCAACGGGGGAGACCCTGCAAAAGGCGCTTGATAAGTCCTATGCGGCAGTTGACAAGATCAGCTTTGAGAATGCTCATTACAGAAAGGACATAGGCGCAAGAGCGCTTGCGGCGATAAATTAAAAGAAATATTATAAAGCCATTTCTGACATTTTGCATCAGAAGTGGCTTTGTTTTGAGTAAGTTTGAAGTGTGGAGAGTGAAGAGTGGAGTTATACTAATCCTCATTTGTTCGGTGGATAAAGTTGGTAGATAGAATTGCTCCAATCAAGGAAAGCGACCACAGGCGTGCTGTCGCACGGCAAGGGAGCTTGACGACGAGTGGTGCAATTATAGCTGCCAAATTTATCTA
>JALEJQ010000066.1 GCA_022769565.1 Oscillospiraceae bacterium | reverse complement strand
GTTTCGCAATCTGCCATCAGAAGCTTTACAAGCTCCATTTCCTTTTCGCTTAAACCGTGATTTCTGTTTGCCATAATACTTTACCTCCACTTTTATTTGTGGTTATTATTGGCATTTACACGGTTCGTTATTCAGACTCATTTCTGAAATTAACCACATAGTATTCATTGCCTTTGACCTTTTTCACGTTAATTGAATACGTATGTCCGTCTACCGAATAGCTTTTATTTTCCATTATATATCCTCCTTTTCGCCTGCTTTGGCATTAAGATAATCAATTACATAGACTTTAGGGATCTTGTATGCATTGCCTATTCTTATAGACTTTATCTCACCGCTTTTAAGCAGCTTCAATGTAGTACTGCGCCCGATATTAAGCATTTTCTCAAGGTCGCTTCTTTCAACAATGTTAGGGTATTCCGTGAAAATGTTTTCCACCGTAAATGGCATAAAAATCACTCCGTTTAAATATTTCATCAATTTCACAGCAGTTATATGAATACAGTTACTGCCGCTAAATCAACATAAAAGCAAACCTCTTGCAAAAATAAAAAATATTTGAAAAACACCTATTTCTCTTCAAACAAAAAACAGATTCTCAAAAAAATGAGCATTCCTGTTGAAGTGATGCCAAAACACTTCGTAACCCCCCTATATTTGCGTATGTGAAAAAATCAAAAAAAAATCGGGACAGCTAAATCACTGTCCCGAAAAAGCAAATTCTGTTGTCGCTGTTAATCACCCCAAATGGGATCCTTGGCAGATGTCTCTTCTTTATCAACATTATCTGCATGAAGCGTACCATTACTAAGTATAAGAACCCATTCTCCGCTTATATTTTCTTCACTGCAGCCGTGAGAATTTGCAACTGCATAATCATGAAGCAAAAAAGCATACTTTACAAAATTATCGTAGAACTTTCTGATGTTCTCAAGGCTGTACCCCAGCTCTACCATATCAAGACAAAAGTCGTTTGCGTTATCATATACATATCTATACACGCTTTTGATCTGACCGTTCGTAGAATGAACAGTCCATAAGGTTGCTAAACCTATTGCATCCATAGCAATATAGATTGCAGTTTTTGCCGTTCCGTTTTGAAATACACGACACGCATTATAAAGGTTTATTTTCATATCATTTCTCATATCCATACTACATCAACCTCCGTTAGTTTTGATAATTCTTGCTGTTTCCGCAGCGGCTCTGAATAAAATTTCAGGCTGAATGTTATTTTCGTAATAACCCTTGTAAACAGTATAGAAATACTCGGGTGATGGATAACCCAAAGGCGGATTTCCGTTCATAACATAGGCAGTTGCCTTGACTACCGCACCATTATCGCTCCTATGAACCGAAATCTCCTTCTTGACATAAAACTTTGGATATCCTTCATAGCGGTCTAATGATTTTTCATCTGTAGGTGTTATATCCCACAGAAGAATAGGAACTATTGACTTAATTGCAAGATTGCTGTTATCACGAATTATATTGCAGTAAGCACAGTGCTTTTTCCCTTGAAATGTAAGGATATATCCCTCGACATACCCCACTCCGCTGATTTTCGCCTTTGGACAGCGTTTTGCCATCTGCTCAATGTTTAGATTACTGCCATAAGCCGCATATAACATAAATATCACTTCCTTTTAATAATAATTGTTACCTGTACCTCCACGCCTTTGAACCGTCAAAGTTTTTCAGCAGGAGCTTTCGTGGTGTTTCATACAAATCGCCTATCATTCCCATTCTTAACAGCCACGTCCGAAAAGTAAATGCAGGGTTGTCCGTTTCTGTAACCTTGGGTCTTGCACATCGCTGATTCAATGCCTGATTTATTATGGCTATTGATAAAATAACGTAAGTTCTGACATAGCCGGCGTGCAATGTGCTTGAAAAACATCTGAATTCGATCGTCCCTTTAGAATAAAATGCGTGGAAATTCACACAAAAATACCGTCCATTGCTGTAATGAATATTCCTGTTCTGTTCAAGCCCCCCGAAATCCAGATACCATTGTCTGCCGAACTCTTCAACGGTTTTTGGCGGCTTGGCGTTTATTCTTGCGATGAACCCCTGCTGCAGCTTCTTGCAGTAGCGTATTCTGTCGGCATTATCCTCTACCCCTATTGCCTTATAAAGCAAATCCTGCTTACTGTACACAATATTTGCAAGGTTTCTCAGGGTCGCTGCGGAAAAGCCTCTTGCTCCCACATGAACGTGCAGACCGCAGCTTGGATTGGCTCTGCCCCCTGCCTTATACAATGCCCGAACAATCTCCTGCAGCTGCTCCATATCTGCTGTGTACTTTAGAATGGGCGTTACAAATTCGCATTGATCGCCGCCGTTTGTTGTCCGTACAGAAGAATCACTCATCACTTTCCATACCCTGTTTTGTGAGTCTGTAACCTCAAAAGTCCTGTACGTACCACCACGATACACAGCTCCTCCGCCGTTTACAACTTCATTAACGGCTCTGGCTGCCCTTTCTCTGGTAATACCGGAGAATTCAATTTCTACACCGAACGTGTAGTCATCAAGATTTAGCTCTATATTTTTATCACCCCCACATAAGGGTAAGAACAGTTCTCTTATGAAAAAATAAAAAAGTTGAAATCAAAAATCGTGTGCGGTAATAATACATGGCTCATAATTTATAACGGTTCGTGTGTCTGTTTATTCATCAGCTGCAATGATACCCGACTCCGTGTGCTTATTTATACCCCTTATCCCGGAACTGCCGGAATGCGTGTTCATTCTATTTCCTCTGTTCAAATAACTCCGGTTATCCTGTTCGCCGGCAATGCTCTGTTCATACCCCTTGCAGCATAAATGCATAAAAAAATCGGCAGCAAGCTGAATGCCTGTGCCGATTACAATAATATATCAGTATATTTCAAGTTATGTTCGCCGTTACCGGAGCGAAATACTATGGATACGCTGAATAAATAGCATTCCAATATAAAAAATTCACACCCCGGCAGAAAAAAGCAGTTTTCCCTGCATAAATGTGAAAAATCTCATCATATTTTGCCCCAAACAGGGCTTTTTACCCTAAAAAGGGTATACTTACCCCTTGGTCGGACAGAAATCTTTTTGAACACGCTTCACCATTAACAGATTTGCACGCGCAAACAGTACATTCAGTTTATTGAAATTCTTTGCTATACCTCTATATCTCACTTTTCTGAAACCAAAGGTATCTTTGATAATCTTAAATGCGTGTTCTACCTTGCAGCGCACTGCTGATTTTCTGTAATCTATGTATCTTTCCCGATCTATTGCGTTATCCGATACCTTGGGCAGGCTCTTAGAACGGTGGTTTATACGATATTCAATATTTGCAAGATGCTCATAATTTCTGATCTCTTCACGCTTTTCTATGCCAAGAAATCTGGAATCTCCATAAACCACCTTGTCATCTTTTCGTATCAACTTATGCGCTTCTGTAATATCATGAACATTTGCGGAGGTTGCCGTAATTGAATGCACAAGTCCCGAGCCTGTGTCTACGCCAATATTGCACTTCATTCCGAATTTCCATTCGTTGCCTTTTTTGGTCTGGTGCATTTCGGGATCACGTTTTTTCTCCGCATTTTTGGTGGAACTGGGTGCATTTATGATTGTTGCATCTACTATTGTACCGCCGTGCATAATGTGTCCTGTTGCTTCCATTACACGATTTATTGCTTTGAAGAACGCTTCACCGAGATGATTCTTTTCAATCAAATGACGAAATTTCAGAAGCGTTGTGACATCGGGTGCTTGTTCGGTCATAAAATCTATCTTCATGAATTTACGGAACGCATAGCTGTCATATATTGCATCTTCTACGCCTTCATCGGAAAGATTGAACCATGTCTGAAGCAGGTACATTCTGAGCATTGTTTCTATTCCTTTTGTGGGTCTGCCGCGCTTGCCTTCCGGATAATATGGGCGTACAAATTCCACCCATTCTCCCCATGGGATTATTTCGTCCATTATGTCGAGAAATTCTTCTCGCTTTGTGGTGCGCTTTCTGTTTCCATACTCTATATCGCTGAATGTAGTTTGGCTCATGATTTTTCCTCCCGTTTGGCGTTGGCTTTTCTTTATTTCTATTATACCATATTTTTCGTTTGAAGGGAAGATTTAATCAGCGTTTCCCTAATGGATTAATCTTTAAACTTACACCTCCTCGCAAATTCCTCAAACAAACCGGTCAGCTTTTCGTCAAGCTTTTTGCGGCTGTTCGGCTTATGAAGCTCCATTGTGCAGTCAAGCAGTTCACTTTCATCTATCTGCAACAGATAGGAAATTCGGTGAACGCTTTTGTTTCTCATCTCGGCACGAAGCCCCCAAATTCCGTGTTCTGCCTGTTTCACCTCAAAAAATTCAGCCTTGCCGTGAAGCTTTTCCCAAGCGTTACGAATGTTATCCTCACTTAAATTGCAGTCAAGCTCAGCGGCAATGCCAAGGTAAAATTCCGCAGATGAATCTGCACCCTCTTTGGGAAAATACAAATAAGCCTGATGAAGCTCACCAACACCGTAATCTTCACAGTCAGAAAAATGCTTGTCACGGGGTGGTTCGATAGTTATTTCTGAACCGTTAAGCAGTTCAATGGTTTTGGGCAGCCGGTAATTTCCAGATGAAATATCACCCATTTTTCGGCATCGCTCAAGGGCTTCCATTACCATTTTGCCCAACTCCTCAGGCTCAGGATATTCTGTAAATTCAAGAGGTGTGTCAAAGACGAATACTTGTTTTTTTCCAAGTGAAGACGAACCATCAAATTTATAACGATTTCCACATCTTTTAACCCAGTTAAGACTAAATTTGTATTTTAAATCATCAAGTGAATAATGAATGGAACAATGCGTATGAGTTAAATTGATATCTTCATTTTCTTTGACATTCAAAAAATCCATACGTTTTGTACCCTCATAAAATAATTTAGATTCTATTGGATCTTTTTTTAATTTATCAAGTTCATCAAGTGTTAGATCACCTAACCTCTGGAACTTTTCAAGAATATTTATCACAAGCTGCCCAATTTCTCTTAATGAAGTAATATTTTCCAGCTTGAAGCATTGTGCCTTTGTACCACAGCATAGGCCATCATTTCCGACAATAGCCAGAAAAAGATCAAAATATATATTATTGTTTTTATACCATATACAAACAGGCATTCTGCCTTTATGAGTAGCAGGCAATTTAAAACTCATATTATTGTCGATCCTTTCATCTTTTATTCAGTTTTTACTTAGACAACATACTCTCTCAGTTCGCAGTTGCCCATAAAAAAGTTTGAGAACTCCTCCGTTGTCATATCGTTGAAATATGTTTCGATAACACGGCACACTCCCCCGTGGCAGACGAGAAGCACGTTTTTTCCCGCATACTTCTCCCTTACATTATCAATAACGGAATAAACCCTGTGGGCAAGCTGAAACAGGGATTCTCCCCCGTCGGGCATTTTCACGCCGAATGACACCTTTGCTGCCGCAAAGCCCTCTGCGCTGCGGTGCTTTCCCTCATAGGAGCCGTAGTCCCACTCGGTAAGCTGCTCTTCAACGATAATTTCCTTGTTTATCCTGTCTGCAACGATACGGGCGGTCTGCCTTGCCCTTTTCAGCGGAGAGCAGATAATAAGGTCAATATCGCCCTTTTCCACAGCCTTCTCGGCAAGCGCCTTCGCCTGCTCTATGCCTTTTTCCGTAAGGTCGATGTCGGTTATTCCGCATATCCTGTCAAGGCTGTTCCACTCTGTCTGTCCGTGTCTTGCGGCGTAGATCTTCATTGGTATTCTCCTTGACAGATTATCTTTTGACAGCACCAAGGATATCCTCAGCCCTGCTTATTTCCTCTGCGGTCGGCGTGGGAACTCCCTCAAGCTCGTACTTTAAGCCAAGATTTTCCCACTTGAACACGCCGAGAGTATGATAAGGCAGAACCTCCACTCTGTCCACGGTTTTAAGTGTGTCAAGGAAGGCTCTCAGCTTAACAAGATCCTCTTCTGCGTCTGTTACTGTAGGAACGAGAACGTAGCGTATCCACATATGCTTGCCCTCGTCGGAAAGATAGCGTGCAAAATCCAGTATGCTCTCATTTGAGCAGCCTGTCAGCTTCTTGTGCTTTTCGTTGTCTATCTCTTTTATATCAAGCAGGAACAGGTCGGTGTATTTTACAAGCTCCTTAAAGATGCTGAACTTGGGTTCTTCTCTTGTAAAGGGCTGTCCCGAGGTGTCAATGCAGGTGTTTATGCCCTTACTCTTGGCAAGCTTGAAAAGCTCCGTCACAAATTCGGGCTGGAGCATAGCTTCACCGCCGCTTACGGTGATACCGCCGTTGTCCTTCCAGTAGGTCTTATAGCGTGCAGCCTTATCAAAGGCTTCCTTGGGTGTCATTACCTCAGGTTCGTTTTTTGACGCCCATGTGTCGGGGTTATGGCAGTAACGGCAGCGCATAGGGCAGCCTCTGAGAAAGAAAATATAACGTATTCCGGGACCGTCGGCAGAACCGAAGCTTTCAACGGAATGAATATAACCTTTTATCTCCTCCATTTTTTACTCCTTTCATAATCAAAACGGCAGGCAGAAACTTCTGCCTGCCGTTATATTATTTGTCAGTACGCACTCCTATAATTCGCTGACAGCTTATCTGGAAGCATGGAATGTTCTGGAGATAACGTCATCCTGCTGTTCAGGTGTAAGGTCTACAAAACGTACAGCGTAGCCGGATACACGAATTGTGAAGTTAGCGTATTCAGGGTTCTTAGGATCAGCCTTGATCTTTTCAAGAAGCTCTCTGCCAAATACGTTTACGTTGAGGTGATGAGCGCCCTGGTCAAAGTAGCCGTCCATAACAGCAACGAGGTTGTCGATTCTTTCAGCCTTGTTGTTTCCGAGAGCCTCGGGGTTCATAGACTGAGTATTGGAGATACCGTCAAGAGCCCAAACGTAAGGGATCTTAGCTGTGGAGTTAAGAGAAGAAACAAGACCGTTCTGCTCTGCGCCGTAGCTGGGGTTAGCACCGGGAGCGAAGGGAGCGCCTGCCTTACGTCCGTCGGGAAGTGCGCCTGTAGCTCTGCCGTAAACAACGTTGGATGTGATAGTAAGGATAGATGTTGTAGGCTCGGAATTCCTGTAGGTGTGTCTTCTCTTGATCTTGTCAAGGAAGGTCTTGAGGAGCCATACGCCGATCTCGTCTGCTCTGTCGTCGTCGTTGCCGTACTTGGGGAAGTCGCCTTCAACAACATAGTCGGTAGCAATATTCTTAGCAACGCCAACAACATTGCCTGCCTTGTCCTTGATCTCAATGTCGCTGCGGACAACCTTTACCTTAGCGTACTTGATAGCGGAAAGGGAGTCGATAACGTGAGAGAAGCCTGCGATACCTGTTGCGAAGGTACGTCTTACATCAGTATCAATGAGAGCCATTTCAGCTGCTTCATAGTAATACTTATCGTGCATATAGTGGATAAGGTTAAGAGTATTTACATAGAGGTCAGCAAGCCAGTCGAGCATAACGTCGTACTTCTTCATAACTTCCTTGTAATCAAGGTATTCGGTTGTGATAGGCTGGTATGCGGGAGCTATCTGCTTGCCGGACTTTTCATCAATACCGCCGTTGATAGCGTAGAGAAGAGCCTTCGCAAGGTTTGCACGAGCGCCGAAGAACTGGATCTCCTTACCTGTCTGTGTTGCGGATACGCAGCAGCAGATGGAGTAGTCATCGCCCCAAACAGGCTTCATAACATCATCGTTCTCGTACTGGATAGAGCTTGTGTCGATAGAGATCTTAGCAGCATACTTCTTGAAGGTCTCGGGAAGAGCTGAAGAATAAAGAACTGTGAGGTTAGGCTCAGGAGAAGGTCCCATGTTTTCAAGAGTATGGAGGAAACGGAAGTCGTTCTTTGTTACCATGTGACGTCCGTCCATGCCGATACCTGCAACTTCAAGTGTAGCCCATACAGGGTCGCCGGAGAACAGCTCGTTGTAAGAGGGGATTCTTGCAAACTTAACCATTCTGAACTTCATTACCATATGGTCGATAAGTTCCTGAGCCTCGGACTCTGTGAGAGTACCGTTGTTAATATCTCTCTGAATGTAAATATCAAGGAATGTGGAAACACGGCCAACGGACATTGCTGCACCGTTCTGTGTCTT